>JALZWD010000335.1 GCA_023300365.1 Flavimaricola sp.
CGGTCCATGAATTCGAACATGCGATCCTTGCGCAAGGTAACCTTGCAACCAATCGGCATGCCTTCGCGCAGCTTAAACTGAGCGATCGATTTCTTGGCTTTGGTGATCACCGCCTGCTGACCAGCGATTGTGGACAGGTCTTCCTGAGCGGATTTGGCTTTTTTGCTGTCACGAACAGCTTCAGCGCCACATCCGATATTCAGAACGATTTTTTCCAGACGCGGGATCTGGAAGTCGTTCTTGTAGGAAAACTCTTCCTTCATGGCGGCTTTGATGGTTGCCCCATAAGCGGCCTTGAGGCGGGGTGTGTAGTTTGCGGTATCAAGCATTAGATCGCATCCCCTGTTGTCTTGGCGAAGCGCACTTTGTTGTCGCCATCCATCCGGAAACCGACGCGCGTTGCTTTGCCGTTCTTATCAACGATCGACAGGTTGGACAGCGCAATCGGCATTGCCTTTGGCTGGCGACCACCTTGGTCGGTTTGGCTTTGCTTTACGTGACGGATCGAGATGTTCAATCCGTTTACGATTGCTTTGCCAGCGGTTGGATCAACGGACGAGATTTCGCCTGTCTTACCTTTGTCCTTACCAGTCATGATCATGACGGTATCACCTTTGCGGAGTTTAGCAGCCATTACAGCACCTCCGGAGCAAGTGAGATGATCTTCATGAAGTTCTTGCCGCGCAGTTCGCGCACAACTGGCCCGAAGATACGCGTGCCAACGGGCTCGCCCGCGTTATTGAGGATAACGGCTGCGTTGCGGTCAAAACGGATGGCTGTGCCATCGTCGCGACGGACTTCTTTGGCGGTGCGCACAACGACAGCCTTGCGGACGTCGCCTTTTTTCACACGACCACGTGGAATGGCCTCTTTCACCGATACAACGATAATATCGCCGACCGATGCATAGCGGCGGTGCGACCCGCCCAAGACCTTGATGCATTGAACACGGCGTGCGCCGCTGTTGTCCGCTACATCCAGATTGGTCTGCATCTGAATCATTTGATGTCTCCCGACCTTTGGGGACGCGTCGCTAGCGCCCCAGGGTTTCGATTAATGTAACGTAAGGACCTTAGGCTTCTGCGCCCAAAACTTCCCAACGCTTCGTCTTGGATTTGGGGGCACATTCCTGAATGCGGACTGTGTCACCAACGTTGAACGTGTTGTTCTCATCGTGCGCCCGGTACTTTTTGGACTTACGAATGGTTTTCTGAAGCAGCGGGTGCTTGAAGCGGCGCTCGACAGACACGGTGACGGTCTGGGCGTTTTGGTTGCTTGTGACAACACCGGAGAGGATACGTTTTGGCATCTTAGGCCTCCGTCGTTGCAGCGGCGGCTGCTTTTTGGTTCAGAATTGTTTTGACGCGGGCGGCACCACGACGGGCCTTGCGCATAGCGGCGGTGTTTTCCATCTGGCCTGTGGCCTGTTGGAAACGCAGGTTGAAGGATTCCTTTTTCAGGTCCGTCAACATCTGACGCAACTCGTCAGGTGATTTTTCGTGCAGTTCCTTGGCGTTCATCGCCTATCTTCCTTTTATCAACATCACTGGTGGGCCGCATACGATACGTCACCCGATTCCCAGTGGAGTGGGTGGTGAAGAGCAGCGTTTAGACCGGGATGGGGTGCGTGGCAAGGGCCAATTGCTAGTTCGTCTGTACATGAATGTCAGGGTAACATGTCACGAAAGGCCACAGCAGCAATGGTGCGATAAATAAAAAGAGAATAGCATGGCCAACCAATCGCTCTTTGCGGCTTTCAATAATCCTCTTAAAGCCAAACATGACCAAGACAATCCGCCAAGGCCCCAAGCGATAGACAAACACAAGCCTCGCAAGAAAGATGAGCGTGAAGATTCCGGCGGCAATCTGGAAAGGCACTGCTGACGTTTCGAAGCATTCACTAAATTTCGTAAGCATTTCCTATCAAACTGCCGCGCAAGTTGTTAGCCCTCGCCTCAACAAGCAGTCTGCGATATCTGAACACCATGACAAATATCACCCCCCTCTTCACAACCCCCCTGTATCGCGCGCGTTTGTCCTCTGACATCGACGCCGCTGAGCTTGAGCATTCTTGCCTGTCCATCGCCGAAGATGATGAGGCGGGGCAGGATTGGTGTGAGGCAAATGATTTTCCGGGGTATACGTCTTATGCCTCGCTCAGCGATTTGCCGTGGCGGTTTCCGATCTTTGAGGCCGTCAAACAGGCGCTCGATAAGCATGTGGCAGATTTTGCCAAGGAGCTGTGCTTTGATTTGGGCGACAAGGCGCTTGAGCTGGAAGATATCTGGATCAATATTCTGCCTGAGGGCGGCATTCATACGGCCCACATCCATCCGCATTCGGTGATTTCGGGGACGACATATGTGGCGATGCCGGAGGGGACGAGCGCATTGAAGCTGGAAGACCCGCGTTTGCCAATGATGATGGCGGCACCGGGGCGGAGCAAGGATGCGCCGGAACATTTGCGGCAATTCGTTTACGTGAAACCGGACGTGGGCGATGTGTTGCTTTGGGAAAGTTGGCTGCGCCATGAGGTGCCGATGAATATGGCCGAGGAAGACCGGATCAGCGTGAGTTTCAATTATCGCTGGGGCTGAGGACGTGGAGGTCTTTGGCACGGCCCCGGACGGCACCAATGTTGAGTTGGTGACCCTTTGTAATGGCGGAGTGACCGCGCGGGTAATGACTTGGGGGGCCTCGCTTCAGGATCTACGGATGGACGGCATTGACCATGCGCTTGTTGTAGGCAGCCGAGATTTTGACACCTATCTTGGCCCGTTGAAATACGCGGGCGCGATTGTCGGACGGGTTGCCAACCGGATTGCCGAGGGGCGCGCGACATTGGATGGGCGTGTTTGCCAATTTGATTGCAATGAGAATGGACGCACGACGCTTCATGGCGGAAGCAGTGGCGCGGGCGAGCGAAATTGGACCCTGCGTGAACATGACCGGGTAAGCTGTGAGATGGCCGTGACGTTGCGGGATGGTCAGGACGGATTTCCCGGAAATTTGGCGATCACCGCGCGCTATGCCTTGGCGGAGGATGGCGTTTTGACGGTCACACTCCGGGCAGGCACAGATGCCCCGACGTTTTGTAATTTGGCGCATCACAGCTTTTGGAATTTGGACGGGAGACCGGATCATTCGCACCATATTTTGCGCATTCCAGCTGACAGGTATCTCGCCTTGGACCAAGACAATATCCCGCAAGGGGCACCAATGGATGTCGTCGGGTCACGATTTGATTTTCGGCATGGGCGGCAAATTGTGAGGCCGGACGACGCGGGTATCGACCATTGTTTATGTTTTGATGACGCCCAAGATTTGCGCCCTCTTTGCCGTCTTGAGGCCGGAGGCATCCAATTGCAGATCAGCAGCCACGAGCCGGGCTTGCAAGTCTATGACGGACGCCATTTTAATGCGGCCCAGATTGTCGGCCATGAGGGGCAATCTGTTGGCAGGTATGCCGGTGTCGCACTAGAGCCGCAGCAATGGCCCAATGCACCCAATCGGCCCGATTGCCCCGGTGTGCGGTTGGACCCCGGCGAAACATATCAACAGACATCGACATATCGCTTGGTCCGGCTCTAGCGGTTGGATCGCACCCCCCCCGACCTGATTGGTCTTGTTTCTAACCATAGTGCGCGTTGAAGCCGCGGCCCCTTGATTGCCGAGGCGGGTTGGGCCATCCATTGCAAATGATCCGGTTGTTCATCTTGTTGTCGTTCCTGCCAGTCCTTGGATGTGAGGGCGACGAAAGCCTGTCAGGGTATGCGCAAACGGATAATGCGTTTGTCTTGGTTGAATTGAACGACGTGGTTTTTGAGGGTCGGGCCACACTTGTTTTGGCGTCTGGCGGCGACGTGCGTGGCGAAGCGCCGTGCAATACGTGGAGCGCGATACAGAGCGCGCCCTACCCATGGTTTGAACTTGGCCCGATTGCCGCCACCCGCCGCGCCTGCGCGGACCTGAGTATGGAGCAGGCATTTTTTGCGGCTTTGGGTGACATGACCATTTCAGAAGTGTCGGGAGATATTTTGATCCTGTCCAACACGGATGGCGGGCGGATGGTGTTTCAGGCCGAATAAGACTTGAGCACATCAATGAGCCGCGCCCGTGCGGCCGGCACCTTGGGGCCGCCTAAACTACGGTACAGGCGATTTTCGACGAAATGTCCTGTGGTGCCGAGGGCACGGGCGATTTCGGTGTTTGTCGCGTCCCCTTCGCCGCGCATGACATCTGGCAAAGGCAACATCCGGTCAGCCCAAGCGCCTGCGGCACTTTCTGCAACCGCGCGGCCAGATTTAGGCGAAATGTAGATCAAGCGATCATTTGCACCGCTCACTGCGCAAGCGCCCAACTCAAGTCCAAAACCCATGTCATCGAGCAAGGCCATTTCCCAATTTAGGTAGGCCAAGGGCCAAATTGACGAATGCCCCAAGAGATCGAGAAGCTGAATTGTTTTTGCATAAAGCGCTGGGTGGGGATCACGTTCGGGGAGTGTGGTGGCAAGCAGTGCGGTGACGGCATTCAGGCCAGCCAAGGCCAATTTATCACCCATGGCCGCCGCCGAGCGGCTACGAAGGGGTTCGATGGTAAAAGTGCCCAATTGATTCTCGAGCCTGGCGCGCCAAGAAATGCTGATTTGACTGCCCGGTTGCAAGGCTGGGCGTAGCTTGCGGCCAATTCCACCACGGACGATACCCGCATGACGCCCATGTTTGGATGTGAAGATATCAGCAATAACGGAGGTTTCTCCGTATTTTCGCACGGCCAGAACCGCCCCTTCATCATCCCATTCAATCATACTTAGGAGTTTAGGTGTCTAGACCGTCTTCGTCGAGCAAATGCCGCCCATCTCGATCTTCGACCTCGATCACCCACAGGTCGGCGTCAAAGCTGCGCTGTTTGGCGATGCTGGCGTCGACGTCACGCTCGGGGCCTTGGGCAAGAACAACCCACGCCCGCGTGCCAGATTGGAGATCAAAGGAGCGTTGGAAACAAATCGCCTCTCCGTCGAGTGTATTGAGCTTAACCAAGACCGCCCCCGCTGTGGCGTCACCCTTGGCTGTGACGAAGGCGGGAATGCTGGCAAGTTGCAGGCGTGCGCGGTAGGCGGCCACCCAGAAGTCGGTGGTCAGGCGCGCCATTAGATGCGCCCTGCCCTTTTGGTCCCAACCTTCTCAAACATTGCCATCTTTGAAATCAAGTCCCATCTGCGAATACCGTTCGCTCTCTTCAAGCCAATTTGGCCGCACTTTGACTTGGAGGAAGAGATGTACCCGGCGGCCAAGAAATGCCTCAAGCTCTTCTCGACTGGCTTTGGACACGGCTTTGATCGTTTCGCCCTTTTTGCCCAAGACGATGCCTTTGTGGCCGTCACGACCGACATAAATAAATTGGTCTATCCGCGCCGAGCCGTCGTCGCGTTCCTCCCAGCTTTCTGTCTCAACCGTCAACTCATATGGCAGTTCTTGGTGCAAACGCAGGGTCAGTTTTTCGCGCGTCATCTCGGCGGCGATCATCCGCATTGGCAGGTCGGCGATCTGATCTTCGGGGTAGAGCCATGGCCCGGCTGGCATTTCGGTCGCCAGCCACGTGCGCAGCTGGTCGGTTCCGTGGCCGCGTTCGGCGGAAATCATAAATGTTTCGGCAAAGGCAAAGGCCTCGTTCATCTCGCGGGTCAGACCCAGCAGGGCTTCGGTTTTCACTTTGTCGATTTTGTTGATCGCCAATGCCACTTTGCGACCATCGGCAATTTCGTCCAAACGGCCAAGGATGGCTTTGACGCCTTCGGAAATACCGCGGTGTGCTTCGATCATCAGCACAACCACATCGGCATCCGCAGCCCCGCCCCACGCAGCCGCAACCATAGCCCTGTCAAGCCTGCGACGTGGTTTGAACAAACCGGGCGTATCAATAAAGACAATTTGCGCCTGACCCTCCATCGCCACGCCGCGAATGCGGGCGCGCGTGGTTTGCACCTTGTGTGTTACAATCGACACCTTGGCCCCGACCATGCGATTAAGAAGGGTGGATTTGCCAGCGTTCGGCTCACCGATGAGAGCCACAAATCCGGCGGATGTCTGTGTCATTGCGTGACTTTCTCTAAAAGGGCGGCGGCTGCGGCCTGCTCGGCGTGGCGCTTTGATCCGGCGGTGGCCTGTTCGGTTGGCCCCGACGACAAGCGTGCCTCAATGGTGAATACGGGTGCGTGATCCGGGCCAGACCGTGCGATTTCGACATAGGCTGGCGGCGGTTCTGAGCGGGCCTGAGCCCATTCTTGGAGTGCGGTTTTTGCATCCCGAGCGTCGGCATCGACACTGGCGATGCGACTGGCCCAATGGCGCAAGATCACCTGTTTGGCCGCCTCGTGCCCACCGTCGAGCCACACTGCAGCAATCACGGCCTCCATGGCATCCGCCAAGAGCGCCTCTTTGCGACGACCACCAGATTTCATCTCGGAGCGTCCCAATTTTAAAACTGCACCAAGATCCATTTCGCGGGCAACGTCCGCACAGGCCTCGCGGCGCACAAGCGCGTTATATCGCGGCGCAATTTGCCCTTCTGCAGCTTGGGTATCCGCCGCGAGCAGTGCCTCGGCCATCACCAAGCCCAAGACGCGATCCCCCAAGAATTCAAGACGTTGATTGTCGCCACGGTTTTGTGTGGCAATTGAGGAATGCGTGACCGCTTGGACCAACAATTCGGGTTTGGCAAAGCTGTGTCCAAGCCTTTGGCAAAAGACTGTGAGATCTGTCGATATTTTCATTCGATCGCCATAAAATAACGGCCCTGTCGCCAAGTCCAGAAAGAGGCCCAATACCGCCCGTTTGTTGAAAACACAACGCGGGTCGCGCGCCCTCGGATTTTTGTCATGGGCACAAGGCCCGCCCCACCTGCAACTTGTGGGGTACGACTGTCGATAGCGGCATCCCTATTGTCGCCCAAGACAAAGATGTGGTCGGGCGGGACCGTAACCGCGGCCATATCGTCAGACCGTTGTAATCCGATGTTTAAGACGCGGATGGTCGCACCATTTGGTAATGTTTCGGACAATTGTGGCTTGCGACATTGCGCGCCCATCGCCACGGCTCCGTTTTGGCAACGGGGCAAAATTTCGGACGGCCCTTGCCGTTGCAGAACCTCTTGGTGGGTTGTCTCGAATACCGCGTCTATGGCGACATCATTAATGTGCAAAACGCCCTCGATAAGTTCGACCTTGTCGCCCGGTAGGCCGATTGCCCGAGAGATCATGGGGTCTCCGGCGCCGGTCCGGTCAAATACCACGATATCACCTTGGTTTGGTCGGTACTGCCCCAAGGACACCAACACGACATCGCCAGGCAATAGCGCAGGTTTCATTGATGCAGGCAGGAGCATTGTTGGCGCCCAAAAAGCGCGAAG
>JALZWD010000336.1 GCA_023300365.1 Flavimaricola sp.
GCAGGCCCGACACCGCCACCAAGGCCATCGACAATATCCAAACATACCCCAACTTACGGTGCCACCCATCCCGCCTCCGTCGAAACAGCACAAAAGGCCCAACAATCAGGGCGATCATCGCCCCCACGACATGAAACTGGATCACGCCCGGTGCGTCTAAAATAGGGTGCAAAGTCATATGGCTGGCCTCCACGTTGAGATTAGTTCTGGTTGTGCTAAACCATTGCCCAAACCCATCCCGCGCCGCCAAGGCGCAATACGTCAAAGGTTGATCCCAATCGCACATAACGGCCCCCTGCATCTCGCGCTTCGTGACGTGCGCCGCGAACTTTCCCGCCCACAAGCCCTCTCGGTGCTGGCGGGCATCGCCATCGTGCTCGCGGTCATTGGCCCGTTTGAGACCGATGTCGTTTTGCGCTTTGTGCCGCGCCTCGTCTATTGGGTCGCAACTGTCGCACTTACCTATGCCGCCGGTCACCTCGCCACGGGCCTTATCCACCGCTCCCCGGCCCGCGCCCTGCCCCGCATCCCGCTTTTGTTGGTCACAGCCGCCGCGATTGGCGTTGCCGCGTCCCTTGTCGTGCTCGCGCTTAATGCTGCGGCCTTTGGCATCTTGCCCGCCCCCCGCGAGATCGGGCCATTCTTGCTGAATATCTTTGCGATATCGCTGGTCATCACCACCGTCTATGACATCTTTGAGCGGGCCCAAAGCAAGGCCAAGCCAGACACGACAGCCCCCCTCATGGACCGCCTGCCGCTCGACAAACGCGGCCCCCTCGTGGCCCTCTCGGTTCAGGATCACTATGTTGACATCCGCACCACCAATGGCACGCAGATGGTCTTGATGCGCCTGTCTGACGCCATCCGCGAGGTTGGCGCCACCCAAGGATTGCAAATCCACCGCTCGCATTGGGTTGCCTTGGGTGCTGTCACATCCGTCACCCGCCAAGGCGACAAAGCCACCGTGGCCCTGTCCCACGGTCCCGCCCTTCCCGCCAGCCGCGCCAACCTGCCCAAACTCCGCCAAGCCGGGCTCTTGCCCCGCTAGACTGATGAAAGCCTTGCCCACCATGCTCGAATGGAAAACCTCGCCCGGCCTCGTGGACTACCCCGACGCCCTCGCCTTCATGGAAAACCGCGTTGCCGAAATCCGCGCAGGCACGGCGCCCGAATGCATCTGGCTTTTGGAACACCCGCCCCTCTACACCGCCGGCACCTCCGCCAAACAGGCCGACCTAATCGACCCCAACCGCTTTGCGGTCTTTGAGGCCCGTCGCGGCGGCCAATACACCTACCACGGCCCCGGCCAACGCGTGGCCTATGTCATGCTCGATGTTGCCGCGCGCGGCCACGACGTGCGCTGCTTTGTCCGTGATCTTGAAAAATGGGTCATCGCGGCCCTCGCCGAATTTAACGTAACGGGCGAAATTCGCCCCGGCCGGGTCGGCGTCTGGGTCGAGCGCCCGGAAAAACCACCAATGCCAAACGGCACCCCGCGCGAGGACAAAGTCGCGGCCATCGGCATCCGCCTGCGCAAATGGGTGTCGTTTCACGGCATCTCAATCAACGTCGAACCCGACCTGACCCATTTTGACGGCATCGTCCCGTGCGGCATCTCCGAACACGGCGTCACATCCCTCGTTGACCTCGGCCTGCCCGTCACCATGGACGACCTTGACGATGCCCTGCGCCGCACCTTCGATACATCACTCACGCCCAAATCCCCGGGCTGACGCCCCCTATCCTCGGCCTTTTTCGCATCCGGTTGGGAAACCAGAAATATCCGCCTGCCGTCATCCAAAGTGAATTTTGACCTTTACGATATGGACCCGCTGTGGCTGGCTATCCCCAACCCATCCACAGCAAGGACATCCCAATGGCATTTCACCTCTGGCTCGCATTCGTCGCGGCGTCCACCGCACTATTGTTGATCCCCGGTCCAACGGTGATTTTGGTGCTCAGCTATGCAATCAGTCAGGGTCGAAGCGTCGCGATGGCGACGGTTGCGGGCGTTGCCCTCGGTGATCTTGTCGCCATGACGGCATCGCTGGCCGGATTGGGCGCAATCGTCTTGGCGTCCGCCACGCTGTTCACCGCGCTAAAATGGATCGGTGCTGCATATCTTGTCTATATGGGAATTAGGTTGTTCCAAAGCGCATCTGCCGCTTCAATAGGCAAGATCGAAAACGTAGCGGCAACCACGCCCAAGCGCGTGTTTCTCAACGCGGCAACTGTCACCGCATTGAACCCAAAGTCCATCGTGTTCTTTATCGCCTTTGTGCCCCAGTTTGTAACACCAGACCTCCCGCTCCTGCCCCAATTCACAATATTGATCGCAACCTTCGTTGGCTTGGCCACGATCAATGCCCTCGCATATGCCATACTCGCCGACCGTATGCGGCACCGTATGTCCAAGCCGTCGGTGATCGCCGCGCTCTCGCGCATTGGTGGCGGCGCGCTGATCGCAATGGGTGTGGCGGCCGTCGCATTCAAGCGCACACCCGCCTAGGTCAATTAGACCCTCAAAAACCGAATGCCCGCCCTACACATGCCGATCAATCGACACCGGATTAAACGTCAACCTATTGGCCTCAATATGCCCCGCAAACAGGCGGGCACCGCGTCTGCTTGCCGCAACATCACCCAACCATCCTTGGCCGTCCCATGAAAGGTCTCAAACCCAAGCGCGTGATAAAACTCCGCACTCTTGGCCAAATCCTTCACATTCAAACTGATCGAAAACGCGCCTAAATGCATCCGTCATGCTCCCATATGATATGCTGATGCCGCCAGCCTAGCTCATTTCAACACATGCCCCAAACGCGCGATCCCCTCCTCAATCGTCGGCCCATCCGCGCAAGAAAAGCTCAACCGCACCGAATTCGCGCCACTCCCATCGGCGAAAAATGCCTGCCCCGGCACAAACGCCACCTTTTGTTGCCGCAAAGACCGCGCCAAAACCTCGGCTCCGTCCACCCCTTCGGGCAATGTCACCCAGACAAACATCCCCCCCTCGGGCCGCGTCCACGTCACCCCTTTTGGCATATGCCGCGCAAGGGCGGCCAGCATGTGGTCGCGCCGCGCAGCATAGGCCCCGCGTATCTTGGCCACCTGCGCGTCAAACCCGTGGCGCACCACACGCTCAACCGCCATTTGATTCAACGTCGGCGAATGCAGGTCCGAGGCTTGCTTAACCAAAACCAAACGCTGAATGACCTCCGACGCCGCACAGACCCACCCCACACGAAGTCCCGGCGCCAATGTCTTGGAAAAGCTGCCACAATACAGCGTCCGGGTCTGCTCAATCCCACCGTGGCGCGCACAATCCATCGCCAAAATCGGCGGCACAGCCTCCCCATCGTACCGCAACGATTGATAAGCCGCGTCCTCAATCACCGCACAATCGAGGCTCTCAGCCAAATCCAAAATCCGCCCCCGCTCAGTGGCATCCAAGGTCTCGCCCGTTGGATTGGCAAAATCCACCGAAGCATAGGCAAACTTCACGCGCCCCCCACCTGCGGCCTGCGCGTAATCCGCCGCCGTCCTATTTCCCCGCGCCGCCAACCGATCATATCGCGGCTCATAAGCATTAAACGCCCCCAAGGCCCCGAGATACGTAGGCCACCCCACAAGGGCCGTGTCGCCCGCGCTCAGAAACATCTTGCCCAGATAATCCAACGCCTGCTGCGACCCGCTGGTGATCAAAATATTCTCGCGTCCACACGCCACACCCAAATCGCCCATCTGCCCCGCAATCCAATCGCGCAGGCCCCCATGCCCCTCGCTCACCGAATACTGAAGCCCCGCATCCGCCCCGTCGCCCGCCAAAATCTCGGCCATCGCCTGCGCAAAGGCCGCGCGCGGAAACAGCGCAGGATCGGGAATACCCCCCGCAAAGGAAATCACATCCGGCTGATCCAACAGCTTGAGCAACTCCCTGATCTCAGACGCCTTCATCCGCGACGCACGGCTTGCAAACACATGATCCCACTGCATGGCTCAACGCCTCCCAAAATCAATTAGGTCAGCATTGCTGCTCTAATAATTTAAGTCAACAACCATGACCCATCCCAACGGCCACAATACTGCCGAAGTTCCAGTGCACCCTACACCCTAGGATTGAATTGCGATACGGACCCAAATCGAAATGACCAAAGTATTCCGCCATATCATCACCACCGCCCTCACGGCGCTTGTGTGTGTTGCCTCCCAAGCCAACGCTCAGGAAGAAGGCCGGTGAAGTTGGTGCGGCGGAGACTTTTATCTTTGTGGCTACTATGACCCCGAAACCAACGCCGAAATAATCTCGCCCATCTATGAACGCGCCTTTCCCTTCTCCGAAGGCCTCGCCGCCGTCCGCTACCAAGGGCAATACGGCTATATCAATC
>JALZWD010000337.1 GCA_023300365.1 Flavimaricola sp.
TCTCGAACTGACGAAACGGGAAATGATTGTCGTACAGCAACCTGTCAAGCGCCCGCTCTGCCGCCGGAGACCCATCATAGGCAAACAAAAACCGCTTGGGCACTTGAAACGCACGGTTGGCCACCAAAACAGGCCGCGTTGCCCCCCGCACAGCCCGATCAAGGTTCGAGCCAAGGTGATCGGTGCTAAATCCCGCCGACACCCCCCGCTTGCCCAAAATCGTAAACCTTGTCTCGGCCTCAAGCTCGGCCATACCCTCAATCAGATCACCAAACCGCAGCTTTTGCGAAACATCCGTCGTCCCCTTGCTTGCCAGCCGCTCGGCCGCATCCTCAAGGATCACCCGCCCCCGCTCGCGCATCAGACCCGCCCGCTCCGCATCCAAAACGCACAGCTTATCCAAAAGCTCGCTTCGCGCCCCCAAGGCCAGATTTCCCGACAAATCCGCAGGCATCGTATCGCTGCCCTGCCGTCCAATCACATGCACAAGACTAACCGGCATCGCCAGCTTCTCTGCCGCCCAAACAGCATAATCACACACACTTGCCGAATAGTCAGATCCGTCGATAAATGCTGCGATACGGTCCATCCTTGGGCCCCCTGTTAATGCACGTTCAACTTATCCATACCACCCGGCTTGTCATGCAACGCCAGCTTATCAACGATCGTCTCCGAGGCGGCGTTCATACCAATCAGGTCCACTTTGGTCCCCTCACGGCCAAATTTCAACACCACCATGTCAACGGCCTGCACCGACGAGATATCCCAGATATGCGCATCCGACACATCAATCACCACCTCGTCCAAAGCCTCGCGGAAATCAAACGACCGTTGAAACTCTTCGACCGAGGCATAAAACAACTGCCCTTCGATCTTATATGTCCGCTTCTTGCCCGCATCATCAATCTGCGACGTCACCCGGAAAATCTGCGCGATCTTGCTGGCAAAAAACACGCCTGACAAAAGCACGCCCGCCAAAACACCATAGGCCAAATTATGCGTCTCAACCGTCACCACAACCGTGGCCAGCATCACAACAGACGAGCTGATCGGATGGCTGCGCAAATTGGTCAAAGACGACCACGAAAACGTCCCAATCGACACCATGATCATCACCGCCACGAGAGCAGCCATCGGAATCACTTTAACAAAGTCCGCCAACACCAAGATAAGGAACAATAAAAACACGCCCGCGGCAAAACACGACAAACGCGCCCGCCCGCCGGATTTCACATTGATCATCGATTGGCCAATCATCGCACAGCCCGCCATGCCGCCGAAAAATCCGGTCACCGTGTTGGCCATGCCCTGCCCAATACATTCTTTGTTGCGGTCGCTATGGGTATCGGTCAGCTCATCCACCAAATTGGCGGTCATCAGGCTCTCAAGCAAACCAACCACCGCAATCGCAACCGCCACCGGCAAGATGATCCAAAACATCCCCAACTCAAACGGCACCTCAGGCACAAAGAAGAACGGCAAAGCATCCGGCAAATCGCCCATATCCGACACCGTGCGGACATCAATCCCCAAGGCCCAAACCACAATCGTCAACACCACAATCGCCACCAAAGGCGACGGCACCGCCGTGGTCAAATAGGGCAATCCATAGATAATCCCCAAGGCCACAGCGACCAAAACATACGTCATATACGGCACGCCCACCAATTCGGGAATTTGCGCCAGGAAAATTAAGATCGCGAGGGCATTCACAAACCCCGTCATCACCGAACGCGACACAAATCGCATCACATGGGATATTTTGGCAAACCCAATGCCCACCTGAATAAGCCCGCCCAAAACCGTCGCTGCCAAAATATAATGCAGGCCATACTCTCGAAACAACGGCTCCATCAAAACCGCCGTCGCCGCCGTCGCCGCCGAAATCATCCCCGGCCGACCGCCAAACAGCGCCGTGATGACCGCAATAATAAATGACGCATAAAGCCCGACCTTGGGATCCACCCCAACAATAAGCGAAAACGCAATCGCCTCAGGAATAAGGGCAAGGGCGACAACAAGGCCCGACAACAATTCCACCCTCGGATTGCCGATCCACTCGGCACGCACGCGGTCTGACAAAACCATTGGAAATCCTCATTTTGGGCTGAACGATACGACAAGCGGGGTGATGCGGCGCAGTGACCGATGTGTCAACCCTTGCCGCCCGCAATCGAGGCGCCCGCTTGGTCTCATCTTGCCCCAAATACTCCCCTTTTGATCCCACCGACGCAACGGGCCGGGCACGAGACTGCGGACCACCACGCCCCAAACACGAACAGGCCAAAATAATCTCGCGCGGCCCCGCCGCTCAATAGGATCAAAAGCACGATCAGGGTTTCAATCTGTAGCCGCGGCGGAACCACCGCCAATTGATCCCAACCACGATCCCCGCAGACACCAGCGCAAAGCACGCGCCAAACATCGGTGCGCCGTCTGACACCCCAAGCATCCCAAATCGCACGCCGTCGATGATATAGAAAAACGGATTTGCATGGCTCAATGCCTGCAATACCGGCGGCATCGCATCGAGCGTGTAAAATGTGCCCGACAAAAACGCCAATGGCGTGACGATAAAGTTTGAAATCGCCGCCAATTGATCAAACTTATTGGCAAAAATCCCAGCAATCAGGCCAAGGCCGCCCATAAACACCGATCCCACAACCACAAAAAACACCACCCACATCGGATGGGCCATCCCCACACCCAAAAAGACCCAAACCCCAAAGGCAATCACCAAAGCCACCAACATCCCCCGCGCCACAGCACCGCCAAGATATCCGGCCACCAATTCCCCCGCCGACAGCGGCGGCATCAGCGTATCCACGATATTACCCTGCACTTTCGCACTCGCCAGCGACGACGAACAATTGGCAAAAGCATTCTGTATCACCGTCATCGTCAAAATGCCCGGCGCGATAAACTCAATAAACGGCACGCCCATCACTGGCCCACGGTTGGGCCCAACCGCCAACACAAACACCATCAAAAAAAGCCCCGCATTGATCAAGGGCGCCATCACAGTTTGGCTCCAAACATTCATAAATCGGCGCACCTCGCGCACCACCAAGGTCCAAAGGCCCAGCCAGTTCACCGCCCCAAATCGCCGCACGCCCATCGCGGCGTCCGCGTCTCTACCTTTGAAATATGCGTCACTCATCTGCCACGGCTCCTCAAATCTGCTGCATACGCTTGTGAAGGCGCACCGGGATGCTTAGAATAGTACACTGATGAATTCTTCAAGGGTTTGGTTCACTCATGGGCCAACTCTCACCCAATCCAAAGGAACGCATATGTCCTGGACCGACGAGCGCGTCGAGACGCTCAAAAAGATGTGGGGCGATGGCCAATCGGCCAGCCAAATCGCCAAAGAACTGGGCGGGGTTACCCGCAATGCTGTGATCGGCAAAGTCCACCGGCTTGGGCTGTCCAATCGGGCAACGCCCGGTTCTGCTGCCAAAGCGGCGCCCGAGAAAAAGGCGGCCAAACCCGCGGCCGCCAAACCCGCAGCGGCGCCCAAACCCACCAAGATCAAGGCCGCCCCCGATGATGCGCCCGCACCGCCCATGTCGGCGGCCCGCCGCGCCATCATTCCCGCCGGTCAGCCCCTGCCACCGCAGCCAAGCCTCAACGAGATCTCTCCCGAAGCTTTGGCCAAGGTCAACGAGATCGAGAAACAGGCCAAAAAGCTGACCTTGATGGAACTCACCGAAAAGACCTGCAAATGGCCCGTTGGCGATCCAGCCACGGATGATTTCTGGTTCTGCGGCTTGGCGGTGCAAACCGGCAAACCCTATTGCGAGGCCCACGTCGGCGTCGCATTCCAACCCATGTCGGCCCGCCGCGACCGCCGTCGCTAGGGCCCACAACACACCCTATCTCCAAAGGCCTGCGCATACCCGCGCGGGCCTTTTGCGTCGCTCCCTCCCGTCCGCTGCGGCCCCGCTACCCGCAGTTGATTTCGCGGCCCATCCCCCATTAGGCTGGACAAAACCGGAGGATACATCATGCAAGCGCCCCCAAATCCCGACGACATCAGCCACCCCATAAGCGACGCGCTCACGGTCCAACTCAAAGACATCGAAAAAAGCCTGCCCCTGCGCGTCCTCTCCGAGGCCGATTGGCAACATTGGATCACCAAGGGCTTTGTCATCGTCCGCGAGGCCGTGCCCCCCCAACAGGCCCGCGCAACCGCCGATATCTTATGGGATTTTGACGAAAAAGACCCCGCCGACCCCACCACATGGTACGCACCGCAACGCCGCCCTCATGTGCGTGCCGAGCTGAACAATGCCGGCATGATCGAAATTTACCACCACCAAACCATGTGGGACAATCGCCAAACCCAACGCATCTACGACGCCTTTGTCGATATCTGGGACCGCACCGACCTATGGGTCACAATCGACCGCGCCAACCTCAATCCTCCCAAGAAAGGCGCCACAAGCAAAGACGGCTTTATCCACTGGGACGTCAACACATCCCTCTCGCCGCTGCCAATCGGCGTCCAAGGCGTGCTGTCGCTTGATGTCCAAGACGACACCACAGGCGGCTTTCAATGCGCCCCCTACCTGTTTGAACATTTCGACGAATGGGTCAAAACCCAAGCCCCCGACCGCAATCCCTTGTTGCCCGATATGCAAGGCATCGAACGCGAAAACATCTCGCTCAACCCCGGCGATCTGATGATCTTCAATTCCCTGCTTGCCCACGGTGTTCGGCCCAATATCTCCAAAGATCGCTGCCGTGTGGCGCAATATATCTCAATGCACCCCGCCGAGCCTGACAACACAGCCGAGGTTAACGAGCGTATCCGCCTATGGCGCGATGTCGATTTCCCAAAACGCCCCGATTTCCCCGGCGATCCACGCAATTGGGAAACCGCCCGCTATGGCCCCGCCAGCCTGTCGCCGCTGGGCGAACGTCTCTTGGGCAAAACACAATGGTAGCTAAGCACCTGTAAGACAAAGAAAAAGCCACCCGAATACTCGGATGGCCTTTTCATGCTGCATGCATGTGACGGGCGACTGCCGTCTATAGTCCCGATCTGGTTCATCACCACCATGACCAAGTGCGACTGACCCCATCCGATCCCCAAATCGGTAATTAACAAACTAGAACTCGTCGGTCGCAGGCCCGTTTTAGGCGTTTGGATTGCCCGGTGTCAAAATATGGGCAGGAATGTGGCACCCGCGTAAACAACACGCCACTTCGCGCAGAATTGCCGATCATCGGCGGTACAATCGGCGGGGTTTGGCCCATCATCCGGCGGTTTTCACCCGCAAAACTATATAGAATCAATTGAACCGACCCCACTGCGCGCCACCAATCGGCCCCGCCGCCTGTGTTGACAAAGCGGCGCCAATACCACTTCGCTGTCTCAACACCACAAGGGGCTACTGCCATGCTGCACGACATCAACCTACCGTTCATCCTGCTGGCCGCTTTTGTTGCCGGCGCAAGCCCCGGTCCCGCCACATTGGCCATCGCGGGCACGTCTATGGCCTTAGGGCGTAAATCCGGCCTCGCTTTGGCCTTTGGCATCACAACCGGGTCGCTGATCTGGTCGGTTTCGGCGGCATTGGGCCTTGGGGCCTTGATGTTGGCCCATGCATGGGTGCTCGAAGGGATCCGCTACCTTGGTGCTGCCTATCTGATGTATCTCGCGATCAAGGCCGCGCGCTCGGCCCTCTTTGCAAAACCAGTCGCCACCAACGCCTTGGTGGGCAACAGCCGCACCCTTTATGCCAAAGGCTTGGCCCTTCATCTCACCAATCCCAAGGCCATCTTGTTTTTTGGCTCGCTGTTCTCGCTTGGCCTGCCGCCGGGCACCAACGCCTCGGCACTGGCCCTCGTTATTCTTGCCGTTGGCATCCAAAGTGCTGTGGTCTTTCACGGCTATGCCTTGCTCTTCTCTTCCAACAAAATGACCGCACTCTACCTCCGGCTCAAACGGTGGTTTGAAGGGGCCTTTGCCTTGGCCTTTGGCGCAGCAAGCCTCAAAATCCTGACGGCCAAGCTTCAGGCCCCCTAAGCCTCGCCCCCCAAAGACTGACGTGACGTCACCCTGCGCACGGCACCCGCCGGGGCCTATGGTTCCACAACCGAAAGGATCCGTCATGCACAGCGCCGCCATCACCGGAACCGGGGTCTTTACCCCCACCGAAACCATCAGCAACGATGAACTTGTCGTGGCCTTTAATGCCCACGCCGATATGTTCAACAGCCAAAACGCCAAAGCCATCGCCGCCGGCACTTGCGCGGCCAAGCCCCATTCCTCCGCCGACTTCATCCTTGCAGCCTCAGGGATCGAGCGCCGCTATGTCCTCAACAAATCAGGTGTGCTTAATCCTGACCGCATGTATCCCTCGCTCCCGGCACGGGCGGATGACGCGCCTTCTGTCATGGCCGAAATTGGCGTGGACGCCGCCCAACAGGCCTTGGAACAGGCTGGCGTTGCCGCCTCTTGCGTCGATGCCGTGATATGCGCCGCCTCCAACCACGAACGCGCCTATCCCGCCATCGCCGTTGAAATCCAATCGCTGCTTGGCACCTCTGGCTTTGCTTTTGATATGAATGTGGCGTGTTCGTCGGCCACCTTTGGCATCCAAACCGCCACCGATATGATCCGCTCTGGCTCCATTCGCAGCGCTTTGGTCATCAACCCCGAAATCTGCTCTGCGCACCTCGAATGGCGCGACCGCGATTGCCATTTTATCTTTGGCGACGTCGCCACAGCGACCCTCCTTCAACGCACCCAAGATGCGCAGGGTCCTCACTTTACCGTCAGATCCACCAAACTCGCGACTCACTTCTCCAACAACATCCGCAACAACAACGGATTCCTGCGCCGCACCCGCGATCAAATGGAAGACCGCCGCGACATGCAATTCATGCAAAACGGTCGCAAAGTTTTTAAAGAAGTCCTCCCCTTGGTCAGCAAACACATCGCCGAGCATATGTCGCACGATGGCATCACCGCCGCAGACCTACGGCGCCTTTGGTTACATCAGGCAAACAAGTCGATGAACGACTACATCGGCAAAAAAGTCCTCGGGCGCGATCCGTCCCCGCAAGAACAGCCCAACATTTTGCAAGATTACGCCAACACATCCTCGGCGGGATCAATCATCGCCTTCGCACAAAATTCGGCCGACCTCACCACTGGCGAAATCGGCCTGATCTGTTCATTCGGCGCGGGCTATTCCGTCGGCTCCGTGATCGTCGAGCGATCCTAAATCAGGCCGTCTCATCCTCAAGGTGAAGCTTCATATCCACCAAAATCTTCTGCAATTCCAAGGTCTCACGCAACAAACGCTTGGCTTCGTTGATCGAAATAACACCGTCCTCAATCGACAGATTGTATTCGCCCATAAGCATCGCAAACCGCTGGCTCAGGGTGATCACATCCGAATTGATCCCACCCGATCCACTGGTCGAATTGCGACCGCTATTGATATTCTCCAAGGTCGATCCCCGAAGCTCCGCCAACGCCGCCGTTACATGCGGATAACTCGCCGCCGCCTCAAGCGCCGACACCGCATCAACGGGCATATACCGATCAGAATGCTCATCATCGAGCGAATAATACCGCCCCAATGTCGCCTTCGATTTCCCAGTCAATTTACAGGCCGCTTCGATCCCAACGTCTTTGACCAAAGCCTCAGTGTGTTTCTTCAAATAGCCATTCACGTCCGCATCGTCCTGTTCAAATTGTCCATACTCAGGGGCGGGGAATACACCGCACTCATTCCCATTATCGCGCCCCAGCGCAAATGTCATGGGTAAATTGACCTCTTCTCCGGCTGCATTCCTTGCCTCGCCACTCACGTTGTTACCGAAGCGGTCGTGTAGGGTAACGGTAAAAATAGCGTCACAGTGGTCGTTGCGTGTGTCCCCAAACCGCGCTTCGAACAGGACGCTATTCCTCTGATGGGCCACGCAGGGCTTGGGGAAGACTTGCGTGCGCCCATCAGGGCGAACTATGACACACATCATGGCAAAACTCTACTTTAACTATTCCACGATGAACGCCGGCAAATCGACGGTGCTGCTGCAAGCCTCGCACAACTACATCGAACGCGGCATGCAAACCTATCTGCTCACGGCGCAATTCGACAACCGCGCTGGCGAAGGCCGCATCGAAAGCCGCATCGGTATTGGCGCCGATGCCGATACCTATTCAAACACCACCGATCTGTTCGCCAAAATCCGCGACCGCCTCGCCACCGGCCCTTGTGCCTGCGTCTTCGTCGACGAGGCACAGTTCCTCACCCATGATCAGGTCTGGCAATTGGCCCGCGCCGTCGATGACCTTGGCACACCCGTCATGGCATTCGGCCTGCGCGTCGATTTTCTGGGCAACCTCTTCCCTGGCTCGGCGGCGCTCTTGGCCCTCGCGGACGAAATGCGCGAGGTCCGCACGATCTGCTATTGCGGCAAAAAGGCCAGCATGGTGATCCGCCGCGCCGCTGACGGCACCGTGCTCACCGACGGCGACCAAGTGGCCATCGGCGGCAACGACCGCTACGTGTCCTTGTGCCGCCGCCATTGGCGCGAAGCCGTCGGGGATACCGCCTAGCCCCTATTTCTTTTGGCCAACCACTCCCCCCCGGAGGGGCCCAACCCCACGG
>JALZWD010000338.1 GCA_023300365.1 Flavimaricola sp.
AACCCAATATCGCTCGATTGTTATCCACTAACCAAACCGATGTGGCCGCAAGGCTATTGAATAACACCCTCATTTCCGGGCATCGTGCCATTATGATGAAACAAGCAACCGCATCCATTTTGGCCCTGTTGGCATCCGCAAGCATTGCCCAAGCCGCGTGTTATGCCGATTACAAAGCCAAGCGCGACAACCCGTTGCGGCTGCACTACGGCGTGGTGCAGGTTATGGGCGAGTGTTCACGGGCCAATGCTGCGGCCACTCTTGCCCCACGTCTTGCCGCCGATGGCTGGCAATTGCTTGAGGTCATGGAGACCTTTGACGACGACGGACTTGCGCAAAGGAGAGCCGATGCAGGCGACTACTACCTCCGCTATTGAGTCCCGCCAAACCGGCACGCGTGCTGTTGTGGTTGGGATTGGGGCAATTGTTCTGATCTTGGTGATTGCGGCGGTGTTGTTGTTTATCAACCTGCCGGATGCCAATGCATTTAACACCCGTGTTGAGCAGGTGTTCTTGGCCAATGACCTGACCACGCAATCCGAGATCAAGCTGCTTGAGATCCTTGCACAATCGGGCACGGCATTTTCCGCCACACTCGACAGCTACCGATTTGTGATCTTTGTCTTGTTGGTGTTTGCCACCGCTTTGTTGATTGCCGCTGTGGCGTTTCTTGTGATGCTCATCACGATGAACCGCCGCATGGGCCAGATTGAGCGCAAAGGGATTGAGGTCAACTCGTTGCTGATCAGCCGCGATGAGAACACTGTCTATCTGAATAATTTCGAATTCAAACTCACCGAGGCCGCCATTGAAACGCTGTCGGTCTTGGCCGAGGCGCGGATGGACGACGAGGTGCTGTCGGGCGCCGAAATCGAAGGCGTCGTGTCAGGGCGCGATGCGTCAAACTGTGATGAGGCCGCGGGCGCCACCCGGATCAAACGTTTGCGCGACACG
This sequence comes from Flavimaricola sp., assembly GCA_023300365.1. GTDB lineage: Bacteria > Pseudomonadota > Alphaproteobacteria > Rhodobacterales > Rhodobacteraceae > JALZWD01. The sequence goes on from JALZWD010000338.1 coordinate 955, forward strand.
CTTGGCAATCAGATGATGAGCGAACTTCTTGTCAAAAATATCGCGCGGCGCGGATACATGTTGGCGGTGGATAAAGACATCATTCAGATGATCTGAGGCGGACGCGTCGGGTTTCCCCGTGCAAAAGCCCACCCGCGCCCCCACCTTTTGGGTATGGACCGAAGACAATTTCTCCAGATGATCGCCGCCGCCGGAGCGGCCCCCGCAGCACCCTTCGCGGCGGCGGCTGCTGCGGCTCCAGCCGTTGCGCCAACCCCCGTTCAATTCGCATGGGCCGCACACTATGCCCGCGTGCACAACACCGCCTCCCCCGCCCGCCTTGTGGCGGCACTCAAGGTTTCGCCGCAGATCGCCGATGGATTAATGGCCAAACTCATCGACGCCCGCGTGATTTATGCGCCCACGGCAAATGGCATCAGCGCGGCCTACAAACCGCGGCCCACCACACAGTACCTGCGCCAAGCATCACACAACCCCACCCGCATCACGCGGCGCAACCTCAAGACACGCGCAAAAAGCGACACAGTAGAACCCACAAAGCCAAACCAGCCCGACGCAGATACCCCAAACCGCATCACACCGCCCCCCCTCAGAGGCCACCTCAACTCACTGAGATAAAATGGTGACCCCGGCAGGATTCGAACCTGCAACCTGCCCCTTAGGAGGGGGCTGCTCTATCCAGTTGAGCCACGGGGCCGTTTCATTTTCGATAGGATCACTCGTCCGTTAGGTCAAACGATATCAACCCCGCAGGGCCGTTCCCAGCCCTGATACCAAGTATCTCCCGGTCCAAGACGCCCACAGATGCAATCGCCGGGGGCGCACAAAGATACTGCACCTGCGGTGGCCCATACGTCGGGCTTTGGGCGCTAACACCTTGGACATTGGTGCAGAGCAGATGTAACACTTGGCGCAATAACATCATTCGGGACTGTTGCTCTTGTCACATGTAAACGTGCCTCCCCCCCGTCGCCCTCTTACATTGCGAGATGTATCCGAGGCCTCGGGCGTGTCCGAAATGACGGTCAGCCGCGTTTTGCGCAACAAAGGGGACGTCAGCGCCGAGACCCGCGCCAAGGTGCAAGAGGCGGCCAAGCGGCTGGGCTATGTGCCCAACAAGATCGCCGGTGCCTTGGCTTCAAGCCACGTCAATCTTGTGGCCGTGATCATCCCATCGCTCAAGAACATGGTTTTTCCCGAAGTCTTGTCGGGTATCTCCGAGATTTTGGCAGATACCGAGCTTCAGCCGGTCATCGGCGTTACGGATTACAAATCCGAGCAAGAAGAAAAGGTCTTGTTCGAGATGCTGTCTTGGCGGCCCGCTGGCGTCATCATCGCGGGGCTTGAACGCTCAGAGGCCAGCAAGGTGATGCTTGAGAACGCAGGCGTGCCCGTGGTTGAGATCATGGATGTCGACGGCGAGCCGATTGATGCTTGTGTCGGCATCAGCCATCGCCGTGCAGGGCGTATTATGGCCGAAACCATCCTTGAGGCGGGCTATACCAAAATCGGGTTTATGGGCACCAAAATGCCGCTCGATCACCGTGCGCGCAAACGGTTCGAGGGGCTGACCCGCACCTTGGGCCAAGCCGGCATCGAGATTGCCGACCAAGAATTCTACTCTGGCGGTTCGGCCCTCGCCAAGGGGCGCGAGATGACGCAAACCATGCTCAAACGCACGCCCGACTTGGACTTTCTCTATTATTCCAACGATATGATCGGGGCCGGCGGCATGCTCGATCTTCTCAACAAAGGCGTTGATATCCCCAACAGCCTTGGCATGGCCGGGTTTAACGCGGTTGAATTGCTCGAAGGTCTGCCCACGCGTTTGGCAACGATGAATGCCTGCCGGTACGAAATCGGCATCAAAGCGGGCGAGATCATCCGCGATTGCAACGCCGCAGGCGAGACCCAATCGGGCAAGATGGTTGAGCTAAGCCCCAAACTTGATCCCGGCGATACGATCCGCCAGCCCTAGGTCTGTTTGGACAGTTGCACCGCCAAAATCCCTGCTGCGATGACAAACACGCCGACAAAATCAAGCATCGACACCGCCTCGCTTAGGATCACAGCCGCAGTGGCCACGCCAAAGAACGGGTTGATAAAGTGGAACGTCGCGGCCTTAACCGTGCCAATCCTGCGCACCAGAGTAAACCAAATCCATGTCGCCAATAGGCCCGGCACCAGCGTGGTATAGATAAAGGCCACGCCCAATTGCCACGTCCACGTGACCGCAAAAGTCTCAAGCGCCACCGCAGGCAGCCACAGCGCCACCGCACCCACCAACATCTGAAGCCCCACGATCATCATCACATTGCCCCCCGACGCGGCCCCGCGCACCGACAATGTCGCCACCGTAAGCGAGATCACCCCAATCACGCAAAACACCGCGCCGCCCAGATCCACGCCGCCCTGAAGCCGGGCCCCCATGATAATGGCCACACCCGCAAACCCCGCCGCGAGCCCTGCGATGGCCAGCGTGGTTGGGCGATCACCAAGGAAAGCCCAGCCGGCAAAAGCCACAAGCAACGGCATCGTCGAGGCAACGATTGATGCAAACGAGGCCTCAACGGTTTGCATCGCGACAAAGTTCATCCCCAGATACAGCGCGTTTTGACAGACCCCAAAAATGATCACCGCCCGCCATTGTGCCGCCGTGAGCCGCGCCGATTGCCCAATCGCCAGCGCAATGCCCACACCAATCAACCCCGACAGGGTGAACCGGATCGCAAGCGCATAAAGCGGCGGCGCATATTCCACGATCACCCGCGCCGAGGTAAAGGCCGAGGACCAGATAAAGCAAAAGATCACGCCCATGGCGATGGCACGGATATCCATCAAAAGATCTCCGCTTGATCGACCACAACAGGCCACGACCGAACCATACGGCACGACAAAATTTTGGCTTGGGCCAGATCACCATGTGATCGATACAAACAATGAATGTGATCCGACAAACCCGATCCCCGCCGCCAGTGAGTGTCAGACACTAGGGGGCAATACCGGCATTGACCACATCCACCCCGGCCCGGCCGTCACGATTACCGCCGCCCCAACACATAAACCGCCCC
>JALZWD010000339.1 GCA_023300365.1 Flavimaricola sp.
AGCGCGATTGTGTGTGTCATGCGAGTTGGTCGGAGAGGATGTCCAGCGTTTGCCCGGCCTCACGCTGGGCCAATGTTTCGCCAATACAAATTATCGGGCGCAGGCCAGCATCCAACGCCGCTTGGGCTTTGAGGCAGGTGTCAGCGCTGGTTTCGCCGTGGTCGGCGCGGCGCTCGGAGTGGCCAAGGATCACATAAGTGGCCCCGGCGTCGACGAGCATCCCTGCTGCAATATCGCCTGTATGCGCGCCAGATGGGGCGGCATGGCAGTCTTGTGCACCAATCGCGAGGTCTTTTTCACCCAAGGTGGATGCGGCGGCGATCAGCGGGCTAGGGGGGCAAATCAGCACATCAACCTGCGGATGGCCAAGGCCGCGCAACTCGGCGAGGCTGGCTTTGGTGCCGTTCATTTTCCAATTTCCGGCGGCAAGCTTGCGGGGCATAGTTTGTGACATCATCTGATCCTCCTGCGTTTGGCTCCGCGATAGCAGTCTGTTGGGGGGCGGAGCAAGTCGGCAAGGGTTAATGCATGGTGCGGATTGTCGCCGCGCCATGATCGGAGAAATTGTCGGTTTCTAGAGAAATACTGTGCGTGCGCCGCTTACTTGGCCGCGAGGGTTTCATCAAACTTGATCGACTCGCCGCAGCCGCAGGCCTCGGTGACATTCGGATTTTTAAACTTGAAACCCGATTCCAACAGTGTGGTTTCATAGTCGACCTCGGTGCCGAACAAAAACATTTGCGCCATCGGGGCGATCATCACACGCGCACCATCTGTCTCAACAACCTCGTCTAGGGGGTTGATTTCAGTGACATATTCCATGGTGTATTCCATGCCCGCGCAGCCGCCCTTTTTGACGCCAATCCGCAAGCCTTCGTGACCGTCCTTGGCCATCAACTTCGCAATTTGCCCCGCCGCTTTGGGAGTGATGCTGATCGCTTGTTTTCCTGGAATGCCGAACATGGAAAAAGTCTCCTTTGTCTCTACATAGGCGCTTGGCGGGTTTGGCTCAAGTCACAGTGGCCTATGAGGATGGCACAAAACCGTGCGTATGTGTGGCGCAAAGGGCGCCGTAAGGTGACGTTTCGAGCCAAGCCAAAAGGCCAGCTCTACATAAAGCCAAGTTCAAGCCGAGCTTCGTCTGACATCATGTCCATGCCCCACTGTGGCTCCCAGATAAGCTCAACATCGACCTGTTTGACGCCCGCGAGTGGTTCAATCGCGCTGGCGACCCAACCGGGCATTTCGCCCGCCACAGGACACCCCGGCGCGGTCAGCGACATTTTCACATCCACCGCGTTTTCGGCGTCAATTGAGATCGTATAGATCAAGCCCAAATCGTAAATATTGACTGGTATTTCAGGGTCATAAACGGAACGACAGGCCTCGACGACTTGGTCGTAAAGCGGGTGATCAGTGCTTGAGGGCGCAATCAGAGGTGTGCCTTCGAGGGGCGTTTGGTCATTGGTCATGAGATGTCCTGCTAATCCTGAGCGAATATATAGGGATTGGCCGCCGACGGGTAAAGGGGGCAATGGTCAGGCTGCGACTAGGTATCGCGCTTGGCGGGCCAAAGCCATGCCACAAAAACAGTGGCGATGAACGCGCCGACGAACTGGGCGGCAATAAACGCCGGGACATGGCCCGGCTGAATGCCTGCAAACGTATCGGAAAAGGCGCGGCTGATGGCAACGGCGGGGTTGGCAAAGGATGTCGAGGCCGTGAACCAATAGGCCGCGGTGATATAAAGGCCCACCAGCCATGGGATCGCCGCCGCATTGGCGCGCAGGCCGATCAAAATGGTAAGCAAGAGGCCAAAGGTGGCCACCCCCTCAGAGAGCCATTGGGCGGCGCCTGTGCGCGCGGTGCTCGAGGCTTGGAAAATCGTGATGTCAAACATTGCATGCGCGAGCCATGTTCCAAGAATGCCGCCGATAATCTGCGCCGCAGTATATGCCACGCTGTGCGACACAGTCATCTCGCGGCGAAGGGCAAAGGCCCAAGTCACCGCCGGATTGAAATGCGCGCCTGAAATCGGGCCAAAGAGCGTGATCAGTACCACAAGGATCGCGCCGGTGGGCAGGGTATTGCCAAGCAAGGCAAGGGCCACGTCCTGGGTGAGTTTGTCGGCCATGATGCCAGAGCCCACGACAGTGCAGACCAGCAATCCTGTGCCAAGAGCTTCGGCGGCGAGGCGGCGGGAAAGGGTGGGCGTCATAATATCTCTCGTCGTTTGGGGAGCAAGGGTGGGTCAAAGCCCCACCTTACGGGCATGCAACGATCCTCTTTTCTTCGGACCTGCGTTCCGGCACAAGCCCCTGATGTGATCAAAGATGGGATGCCGGTATGAACAAGCGTTTTGAATTTGCCCTCAACGCCACGGATGGCGCGGCGCGGACCGGGGTTATCTCAACGCCAAGGGGCGAGATTAGAACACCTGCGTTTATGCCCGTGGGCACGGCGGCGACGGTCAAGGCGATGATGCCCGAAAGCGTGGCGGCAACGGGCGCAGATATTTTGCTTGGGAACACATATCACCTGATGCTGCGGCCAACCGCTGAGCGGATTGATCATTTGGGTGGGCTGCATAAATTCATGAATTGGGACAAACCGATCCTGACCGACAGTGGCGGTTTTCAGGTTATGAGCCTGTCGTCGCTGCGCAAGATGTCCGAACACGGCGTGGTTTTTCAAAGCCATATTGACGGATCTAAACATGAGCTGACGCCCGAACGGAGCATGGAAATTCAAAAGCTGCTGGGCAGCGATATTGTGATGTGTTTCGACGAATGCCCTGCGTTGCCTGCGGATCATGCCCGATTGAACGAGAGCATGCAGTTGTCGATGCGGTGGGCACAGCGGTCGCGCGATGCCTTTGGAGATCGTCCGGGGCATGCATTATTTGGGATACAGCAGGGCGGTTTGGAAGAGGACTTGCGCGGGCAGAGCGCCGAGGCGCTGCGGGCGATTGAGTTTGATGGGTATGCCGTCGGTGGTTTGGCCGTGGGCGAGGGGCAAGAGGCGATGTTCGGCTGTCTAGATTTCGCGCCCGCGCAATTGCCCGTGGATAAGCCGCGCTATTTGATGGGTGTGGGCAAGCCGGATGATATCGTTGGCGCGGTTAAGCGCGGTATTGATATGATGGATTGCGTTTTGCCCAGCCGTTCGGGGCGCACAGGGCAGGCGTTTACGCGCAACGGTGTGGTCAATATCAAAAACGCGCGCCACCAGAACGATCCGCGTCCCTTGGACGCCGATTGTACCTGTCCGGCCTGTTCAAATTATTCGCGCGCCTACCTGCACCACGTGTTTCGGGCCCAAGAAATGATCTCGGGGATGCTGCTGACGTGGCACAACCTGCACTACTTCCAAGAGTTGATGGCGGGGATGCGCGCAGCGATTGCCGAGGCCCGGTTTGATGCGTGGGAGACTCACTTTCATCAAAATCGTGCCCAAGGAGACATCGACCCCCTTTAACCAAAGGTTACCGCTCGCCTAAGGTAAGAAAAAACCAAGCGAGGCAGCAGATGACCAAGGTTTTGTTCTTAGGCAATTGCCAAACGAATGCGATGCGCGGGATTTGTCGCGAGATGTTTCCAAATTTGCGCGCCGATTTTCGCACCATCACCCCCTATTGGGGCCGCTACGACGAGGAAGAGACCCGCGTGCAATTGGCGCAAGCGGACGTCGTGGTAAGCCAAGCGATTGCCAATCGCGCGACCACATTTAATGTCGATGATGTACGGGATGCCGCTGGTGGCGACGTGGTGTTCATGCCGTATGTCTACCTTGAAGGTCTTGCCAGCCTTGAGATCATCGCCTCCAAGGGGCAGACGGTGATCAAGGGCGCCGATCTTTTGCTTGATGGGCAAGAGGGCCGCAAACCGATCCACATTTTCGATGATTACTGTCGCGGCGAAATTGATATGCAAGGCAAGGCCCGCGTCCAAGCGTCACTGGCCAAAATGGCGCAAAAAGAGGCCAGCGACTGCGACCTGACTATTTCGGACTATATCGCCGAACACTGGCGCAGCAGGCCCACCGCGTTTGGCATCAAC
>JALZWD010000340.1 GCA_023300365.1 Flavimaricola sp.
TGGAAGTCGTTTGTGTCGATGGCCAAGATGAAAGAGCTTCAGCCGGAGATGGAGAAGCTTAAGGAAAGTGCAGGCGATGATCGCCAGAAGATGCAGCAAGGGATGATGAAGCTTTATAAGGACAACAAGGTGAACCCGGCGTCTGGGTGTTTGCCGATCCTGCTTCAAATCCCGATTTTCTTCTCGCTTTACAAGGTGATCTTTGTGACGCTTGAGCTGCGGCACGCGCCGTGGATTGGGTGGATCAAAGACCTGTCAGCGCCCGATCCTTCGTCGATATTTAACCTGTGGGGTATTTTGCCGTGGGATGCGCCGGACCCCGCGTCTTTGGTATCGCTGTTGTTCATTGGTATTCTTCCGTTGGTTTTGGGTGTGTCGATGTGGTTGCAGCAAAAGCTGAACCCGGCCCCAACGGACCCGACGCAGAAGATGATCTTTGCGTGGATGCCTTGGGTCTTTATGTTTATGTTGGGCAGCTTTGCCAGTGGCTTGGTCCTTTACTGGATTGCCAACAACACCATTACCTTTACGCAGCAGTATTTGATTATGCGCAGCAACGGCCACAAGCCGGATGTTTTTGGCAATATCGCGTCGAGCTTTAAGCGCGAGGCCAAGGCCGAAACCGCAAATACCGATAGCAAGCCTAAGGGTAAGTAGATGGGCGTGATCTCTCAGCTTTGGCGGCATCCGATCAAGAGCCACGGGAGAGAGAGCCTGAGCCGTGTGGCCCTTGCGGCGGCGAAAACGATGCCCGGCGATCGTGTATGGGCGGTGGCGCATGAGGCGGCCAAAACCGATGGTCGCGCGTGGGCGCCCTGCGCTAATTTTTCGCGCGGGGCGAAGGCACCGCAATTGATGGCGATTGATGCCAAGTACGATGAGGCGGCGGGCACCGTGACCCTTGCCCATCCCAAGGCGGGCGAGATTACGTTTGACCCCGACGCAGATGCGGCGGCGTTTTTGACGTGGGTGCGTCCACTGATGCCCGATGACCGAGCGCAATCGGCACAAATTTTGCGTGTGCCGGGACGCGGCATGACCGACAGCCCGTTCCCCTCAATAAGCTTGATTGGACGGGCCTCGCTTGATGCCGTGGCCGCGCGCTTGGGGCAGCCTGTCGAGCCCGAGCGGTTTCGTGCGAATGTTTGGATCGATGGGCTGACGCCGTTTGAAGAATTTGAATGGGTTGGCAAGACGATTGAAGTGGGCGGGGTGCAGATGATTGTGCGCGAACGCATTCAGCGCTGTCTGGCCACAACGGTTAATACGTCCACCGGCGAACGTGATGCCGATACGCTTGGGGCGCTTGAGGCCGGTTGGGGGCACAAAGACCTTGGGGTATATGCCGAGGTGGTGACGGATGGCGAGATTGCCCTTGGCGACGCAGTGCGGGTGGTCTGATGCAATTGCCGTTTGAAATTGTTGAGACACCCGAGCTTGAGGCGCTAGAAGCGGGGCGTCTGCTTTTTGCAGGGCCTGTGGAGTTTCTTAAGGGCGTTGTGGCGATGGATGGCTTGCCACCAGCCGACCGGGTTGAGGTGTGTTTTGCCGGGCGCTCAAACGTTGGGAAATCGAGCCTGATCAATGCCGTAACAGGGCGTAAGGCGATTGCGCGGGCCTCTAACACGCCCGGACGCACGCAAGAGATCAATTTTTTCACCACGGGCGAGGACTTGTTCTTGGTGGATTTGCCGGGATATGGCTATGCCAATGCCCCCCTGCCCGTCGTTGAAAAATGGCAGCGGCTTTTGAAAAATTACCTGTCTGGTCGGCAAACATTGCGCCGGACGTTTGTTTTGATTGATGCCCGCCACGGGGCAAAGGCCGTGGACGAAGAGATCATGACGTTGCTCGACAAAGCCGCCGTCACGTTTCAGGTGGTGATGACCAAGATCGACAAGGTGAAGAAAAGCGATTTGGATGCGGCCCTCGATCGGACGCGCAAGGCATTGTCCAATCACCCCGCGGCCTTTCCGGAGATCGTTCTGACGAGTTCGGAAAAGGGCGATGGGATTGACGTCTTGCGGGCGATTATTGCGTCGATAGACTAAGGCGCATGAGGACCCAAGATATGAACAGAGATTGGATCGCAACCGCCCGCACATTGTCCGAGGCGCTTCCCTATTTGCAGCGGTATTCGGGCGCGATTGTCGTGGTCAAATTTGGCGGCAATGCAATGGGTGATGACGCCGCGATGGCAGAATTTGCCCGTGATATTGTGTTGATGCGTCAGGTGGGTGTGAACCCCGTTGTGGTGCATGGCGGCGGGCCGATGATCAACGAGATGTTGGGCAGGCTGGGCATTGAGAGCAGGTTTGTGCGCGGGAAGCGGGTGACGGATCAGGCCACGGTGGAAGTGGTGGAGATGGTGCTTTCGGGGCTTGTGAACAAGCGCATCGTGCAAGCGATCAACAACGAAGGTGGGCGGGCGATTGGTCTGTCTGGCAAAGACGACGATATGATCAAATGCGTGCCTGATGATCCTGAATTGGGATTTGTTGGGCGCCCTGTTGACGTGAATGTGCAAGCGCTGCGCGATTTGTTTGATGCGGGGATCATCCCCGTGGTGGCACCGCTGGCCACAGGACAAGATGAGGCGCAGACGTTTAATGTGAACGGCGATACCGCCGCAGGGGCGATTGCCGGGGCGCTGGAGGCGGACCGCCTTATGTTGCTGACCGATGTGGCGGGTGTGAAGGACGCGAGCGGCGAGGTTGTGACCCAACTTTCCCCGAACCAAGTCCGCGAGATGACCGCCCAAGGCGTGATTGCCGGTGGTATGATCCCCAAGACA
>JALZWD010000341.1 GCA_023300365.1 Flavimaricola sp.
CGTTGATAAGATTGGAAATCGCCAATAAGGTTGGCCACCCCCGTCACAGGAACCATCGCCCATTCAAACGACGGGACCACACGGTCAATCACCGCGGCGCGAAATCGCTCGACCCGCGGGCTGTCTATCCGCCATACGACAAAAACCGCCAGCAAAAACAACACCAAAAGCCCCACCAGCAATCGCCGGATGGGGCCAATATAGTCTTCATCTTGTTTGCGGTCTCTGGCCAAAACGCGGCTCCTACCCTACCGCTGATACTCGCGGGCGGTCAGCTTTCGTAATCAATAACGTGGCTAAGTTGCTTTTCATACTCCAGCGCCTTGCCTGTGCCCAAGGCCACGCAGTTAAGGCTCTCGTCGGCCACACTGATCGCAAGGCCTGTCTGTTCGCGCAGCGCAAGGTCAAGCTGCCCAAGCAAAGCGCCACCCCCCGTGAGCATCACACCGCGATCGACAATATCCGCCGCCAAATCCGGCGGCGTCGCCTCAAGCGCGGTCATCACGGCTTCGCAAATTTGCTGCACTGGTTCGGCAAGCGCTTCTGCCACTTGCGCCTGAGAGATTTCGGTCTCTTTTGGCACACCGTTCAACAGGTCACGCCCCCGGATATGCATTGATTGCCCGCGCCCATCATCGGGCATCCGCGCTGTACCAATGCTCGTTTTAATCCGCTCAGCGGTGCTTTCCCCAACCAGCAAATTATGCTGGCGCCGAAGATAGCTGATGATGGCCTCGTCCATCCGGTCGCCGCCCACGCGCACCGAGCGCGCGTAAACGATATCCCCCAAAGACAGCACCGCAACTTCGGTGGTACCGCCACCGATATCGACAACCATGTTACCAGTTGGGTCGGTGATCGGCATGCCCGCGCCGATCGCTGCGGCAATCGGTTCGGCGATCAAACCCGCACGCCGCGCACCCGCACTAAGGACAGATTGCCGAATGGCCCGCTTTTCCACCGGCGTCGCACCATGCGGCACACATACGATGATCTTGGGTTTAGAAAACGTTGAGCGTTTGTGAACTTTGCGGATAAAGTATTTGATCATCTCTTCGGCGACATCAAAATCCGCGATCACACCTTCGCGCATCGGGCGAATGGCCTCAATGCTGCCCGGTGTGCGGCCCAACATAAGCTTGGCGTCCTCACCGACAGCCAAAACTTTTTTCTGCCCCTCTTTCACATGATAGGCGACGACCGATGGTTCAGACAAAACAATGCCCCGGCCTTTGACATAGACCAGCGTGTTCGCTGTGCCGAGGTCAATGGCCATATCCGAAGAAAACAAGCTCCCAAATCCGAACATTCGATGATCTTTCTTGCCGCTGTCCCAATGTATTCACGACTCGTCCCCGGCCGGAATACCTGTCCTTATAAGAGCGATGGCCCCCAGACGGAAGGGCATCTAACCGCCATCAGTGGCACTCCGCTGGCACTAGTATTATTTCAACCATAGGTGTCGAAAACGCCCCATTTTGGGGGGAAATCAATCACAAATCGAACTTGAGCCCGGCTGAGGGTGAAATTTAACCGTTTCTTTAACCTGCATCCTTGTAATCCACGCCCTTCACATCCGCGCCGGGAGCCGATTTCGTACGCCGCACAATTAGTCGGTTAAGCGCGTTGATATAGGCCCTCGCTGAGGCCACCACAGTGTCCGTGTCCGCCGATTGACCGGTTGCAATGCGGCCCTCTTCCTCCAGACGCACACTGACTGTCGCTTGCGCATCCGTCCCTTCGGTCACCGCGCTCACCTGATAAAGCTGCAGACGCGCATCGTGGGAATAGAGCTGTTTGACGGCATTAAACGTCGCATCTACCGGCCCATCACCTGTGGCCGTGACACTCTTCTCCGCGCCGTCCACCACCACCGTCATTTCAGCGCTTTGGGGGCCATCCGTACCACACACAACCTTGAGGGCCGTCAGCTTAAGGTGATCCTCATCGCCGTCGTTGGTGCGCATCAAGGCAATTAGATCGTCGTCATAGACCTCCTTCTTGCGGTCCGCCAATTCTTTGAAACGGACGAAAACATCCATCAACTCATTGTCGCCCAACTCGAAGCCCAAATCCTCAAGTTTGGAGCGTAGCGCGGCACGGCCGGAATGTTTGCCCATCACCAAATTTGTCTCTGACAGGCCCACGTCTTCGGGACGCATGACCTCGAATGTTTCGCGGTTCTTGAGCATCCCGTCTTGGTGGATGCCGCTCTCATGGGCGAAGGCGTTTTTGCCGACGATGGCTTTGTTGAACTGCACGTTGAAACCGGACACTGCGGCGACGCGGCGTGAGATATTCATAATCTTAGTGCTGTCGACGACTGTGGAGTACGGCATGATGTCGTGGCGGACTTTCATGGCCATCACGACTTCTTCGAGTGCGGTGTTGCCCGCGCGTTCGCCGAGGCCGTTGATTGTGCATTCGATCTGGCGGGCGCCGCCGTCGACGGCGGCCAACGAGTTCGCCGTGGCGAGGCCGAGGTCGTTGTGGCAGTGGGTGGCGAAGATCACGTCCTGCGCTCCGTCGACTTCTGCGATCAGGCGGCGGATCAGGTCGGCGCTCTCGGCGGGGGCGGTGTAGCCGACGGTGTCGGGGATGTTGATTGTGGTGGCGCCTGCTTTGATCGCGATGTCGACGGTGCGCTTGAGAAACTCCCACTCGGTTCTTGTGGCGTCCATGCTGCTCCACTGGACGTTGTCGGTGAGGTTTCTTGCGTGGGTCACGCAATCGTGGACGCGGGTGGCCATTTGATCTTGGGTCAGGTCGTGCATGTCGCGGTGAAGCGGGCTGGTTCCGATGAAGGTGTGGATGCGGGGCTGGCGGCTGTGTTTCACGGCTTCCCAGCAGCGGTCGATGTCTTTGAAGTTGGCGCGTGAGAGGCCGCAGATGACGGCGTTTTTCGCGCGCTTTGAAATCTCGGTGACGGCTCGGAAGTCTCCCTCAGAAGCGATTGGGAAGCCGGCTTCGATGATATCGACGCCCATTTCGTCGAGCATTTCGGCGATCTCGAGCTTTTCTTCGTGGGTCATCGTGGCACCGGGGGATTGCTCGCCGTCGCGCAGGGTTGTGTCGAAAATCAGTACGCGGTTCTTGTCCATTTTCATCGTCCTATCGAAGTGTCCAAGGTTGGACAGGGGGTCAACCCTTTGATTTCATTTAACATTCAAAATTTTAACGCTTTATATACGGTCTTTTGAAGCCGCCTGACGGTCTGCGTCGCCGCTGTTGGGCTCGCCCGTAGGCTCGATCAAAAGCACTTTGGCCTCGGCCTCGGCGCGGGGCCTGTGGATTTGGGTTTTGGGCACGATCAAAAGCTCTCCGGGGCCAAACGTCACGCTGTCCGCGCCCTCGTAATCCATCGTTACCTCGCCCTCAAGCACGAGGAAGAAATCATCCGTGGTGTCATGCTTGTGATAGGGAAATTCGCCTTGGAATTTCACCACCATGACGTCGTTGTCATTATAGGTGGCGATCACCTTGGGATCCCAATGGGCGGAAAACAGGCTTAGCTTTTCAGCCAGATTGATCGGTTTCATGGTGTTGGTGCCTTAGTCGGTGTGTCTGGGGGAGGTGTTCGGCGCTGTTGCTGTCCTGAGCGGACGCGCCGAAAGGCACGCTCAGGAGCGACTAAGGAGTAGGAGCAAAGGAGTTGTGTGCGCTTTGGTCATGACGGGGAGTATAGGGAGGGTTTGTTGGGGGGCGCAAGGGGGGATGTTTTTTTGGGGGGGGTGAGCATGGTTAATTTTCGCTTTTCGGTCGAACCGCTTTTCTCTGCAGATGCGCCTTCAGCTTCAATATGGTTTCCCGTGAAAAACGCCGATATATGTTT
>JALZWD010000342.1 GCA_023300365.1 Flavimaricola sp.
TGCGCCATGTTGATCACGCCCATCACGCCGAAAGTGACGGCAAGCCCGACAGCCGCGAGGAAATAAATCGAAGCGAGCGAGAGCGCATCGAGCGCCAGATCGGTGGTTTGGTGCAGGCCCAAGCGGGTTTGCACGGCCGCGGATGCCCGTTCTGCGGCGGCGGTGATCTCGGCGTTTGGCTCGTCGTAGCGATCATATATCGCGATACCATCAAAATCCGACATCGCAATCGTACCCCAACCCGTAGCGGGCGGTACGGTTTCGGTTAGGGCGCCAAAGGCTTGCCATCGGGCGGTTTCGCGGTCCAACGCCGAGACCAGAACGCCTGCAACCGTCTCACCATCAATCGCGGCAATAAGGGCGGTATCGCGATCTTCGCGGGACACAGGCGCCACCGCCAAATCAGCTTCGACAAGCAGTGCATGGGCCTCGTCAAAGGGCAGATCGTCGCCCGCGTTTAGCACGCGCGCAACATTATCTTCTTCGGGCGGGGTGCCCTCGGCAACACGTGTCTTGGTGGACAAAATGCGTGAAAGGGCTGCGCGATCTTCGATGGCAATGCTGTTGGACAAAGCCTCAATCGCTGCGATCCGTGCGGCGGGATCGGGATCGAACCGCGCCGTCAGCCGCCGCTCAAGACCCGCCTTCATCGCGGCCACCTCGGCGTCTGGTTCATCCACCATCGAGGCCCGCAGAGGATCAAGCAACTCCGCCGATCCCGCACGTTCCAATGCCGTCAGGGCATCAATCCGTGCCGCCCGGCGTGGGTCGCTCAGTTGAAATTCGATAAGGGCCGTACCGATGACGCGGCGCACGCCCGCATTAGGCCGAAGCTCTTTAATGGCATCACGCGGGATATCGCTGCTGTCGCCAGTATCGATGTCAATGAGCGCATAGATGTCCCCTTCCCGCTCTCCGATAAAAAAGGCTCCGTCTTCTACACGCATCACCACGCGTCGGTCAGACCAAGCCTCGAGAAATGCTTGCAAATTGGGAGAGCCAGTTTCGGCCAAACGGAACAGGACCTGACCCACAGTTCGGCGCGAGGCACTTTCTACCAAGTCAGGCTCGACCTGTAAGGCGGCTTGGAGGGGGCCGTTGTTTTGGGCGGACAGGGGCGCGGCAAGCAGCGCGAGGAGAACGAGCAGAATGCGAAACACGGAGAATTTAACCTTTGAGCATAAAAGAGTGCGCCGAGCCAATGGCGGCCCGACGCATCGTTTTCTAGTGGGACGGATCAGTAGTTGGATTCGATCTGCACACAGCTTGCTGTTTCGGTATTGTACATACCGCACTCCAATTCCGGCCAGTTGGACGTGAGCACCGCCGATTCCGGAAGGTGGTCGGTCCAGGCATCACCAGGGACTTCGGTTGTTTGGCTGATGATGTCGAACTGACCATCTTCGGTGATCTCGCCAATCAAAACAGGTTTGGCGAGGTGGTGATTGGGAAGCATGACTGCCGTGCCGCCAGTCAGGTTCGGGAATTCTTGCCCGTACATCGCCTCGCGGACGGCATCCACATCAGTTGTGCCAGCTTGGGTTACGGCGTTGACCCACATGTTAAAGCCGATGAAATGGGCTTCCATTGGATCATTGGTGACGCGGTCCGCCCCCATACGCTCTTGCCAAGCGGCGATGAACGCGGCGTTGGCATCGGTTTCGGCGGACTGGAAGTAATTCCAAGCGGCGAGGTGGCCGACGAGGTCGGTTGTATCCAGACCAGAGAGCTCTTCTTCACCAACAGAGAAGGCAACGACGGGGATATCGTCCGCAGAAACGCCCTGCGCGGCCAGCTCTTTGTAAAAGCCGATGTTTGCGTCACCGTTGATGGTTGAGATCACGCCGACAGGACGGCCCTCTTCACCCATTGCCACAACGTCGGAGACAATCGTCGCCCAATCGGAATGACCAAACGGCGTGTAATTCACGAAGATATCTTCTTGGGCGATACCCGCGTCACCCAGATAGGCTTCCAGGATATTGTTGGTCGTGCGTGGATAGACATAGTCCGTGCCCAGCAGGGCAAAACGTTCGACGCCCAACTCTTCGAGGAAATAATCAACTGCGGGGATGGCCTGCTGATTAGGAGCGGCACCTGTATAGAACACATTGCGCGACGACTCTTCGCCTTCATATTGAACCGGATAA
Organism: Flavimaricola sp.; assembly: GCA_023300365.1. GTDB lineage: Bacteria > Pseudomonadota > Alphaproteobacteria > Rhodobacterales > Rhodobacteraceae > JALZWD01. Next base: position 2,151 of record JALZWD010000342.1, read on the forward strand.
AACATCAAACCATTCAGCTCTTCGAGCACCGGCAGCGCGGATTTGCGGGACACCGACGTCCACGATCCGAAAATCACATCCACCTCTTCAACGGTCAAAAGCTCGCGGGCCTTTTCGGCAAACAAGGGCCAGTCTGAGGCAGGATCGACAACGACTGCTTCGATCTCGCACCCCAAAAGGCCACCCGCGGCGTTTTGCTGATCCACGAGCATCTCAACGGTGTCTTTCAGCGTTGTCTCAGAAATCGCCATCGTCCCAGACAAAGAATGCAAAACGCCAACGCGAATTGGTTCGGCGCAATCCTGAGCCTGCACTGTCGTTGCGGCAAACATCGCCGCCGTTCCCAAAAGTAGATTTCTCATGTGTTATGCTCCATAATTCTTAAATTCCTGACGCCATGTGGCAAGATTGCCTGCATGCATCGCTGGACATAAGGGCGGCTCAAAATGCAGCAGGTGCAAGAAAAGCGCCAAGCACGGCATGACGTTTGCGCTCAATTTGTCCAAAACTTAGGCGAATTTATTAAGGCTGGCGGTTTATTGGGCACCCACCCAAGGGCGTGTTTGCGACGATGCCTCACGAATCCGTTCAAAGGTCGGCGCGCTGCGAGGGCAAATGATCTCCCAGAAACCCAGCCACGTTTGCAAAGGCGCGCAACTGCCGACCACAACAAAATCGAGACGATTGCTGAGCTTCAAATACCCTTTAACGATGATCGATCAGGGCCAAGATCAAAAAACTGATTTTTTTACCGGATAATCCTTGTGAGGTGCCCCTAGTTTCCTAGACACCTGCCTTTTTCATTTTCTGTTGTTTGATTTCATAGTCAACCGGCGACAGCATGCCGTTGTTTGTGTGCTTTCGAGTTGGGTTGTAGAACATCTCGATGTAATCGAACACGTCCTGCCTTGCTGCG
>JALZWD010000343.1 GCA_023300365.1 Flavimaricola sp.
GCCCTTCAGGGCGGCAAATTGCGCTGCATGGGGTCGACCACTTACAAAGAATTCCGCCAACACTTTGAAAAAGACCGCGCTCTGTCCCGTCGTTTCCAAAAAATCGACGTGAACGAGCCTTCCGTTGATGACGCGGTGAAAATCCTCAAAGGCCTCAAGCCCTATTTTGAGGACCACCACTCGATCAAATACACTTCCGAGGCGATCAAAACCGCTGTTGAATTGTCCGCGCGCTATATCAACGACCGCAAGCTGCCCGACAAAGCCATCGACGTCATCGACGAGGCCGGCGCCGCACAGCATCTGGTCGCCGAATCCAAACGCCGCAAAACCATCGGCGCCAAAGAAATCGAGGCCGTCGTCGCCAAAATCGCCCGCATCCCGCCCAAGAACGTCTCCAAAGACGATCAAGAGGTGCTGCGCGATCTCGAACCTTCGCTCAAACGCGTGGTGTTCGGCCAAGACAACGCAATCACCGCATTGGCCTCCGCCATCAAACTCGCCCGCGCGGGTCTGCGCGAACCCGAAAAGCCGATCGGCAACTATCTCTTTGCCGGTCCAACAGGCGTCGGCAAAACCGAGGTCGCCAAGCAACTGGCCGATACACTCGGCGTCGAAATGCTGCGGTTTGATATGTCCGAATACATGGAAAAACACGCCGTATCCCGCCTCATCGGCGCGCCTCCCGGCTATGTCGGCTTTGACCAAGGCGGCATGCTCACCGACGGCGTCGACCAGCACCCCCACTGTGTGCTGTTGTTGGACGAAATCGAAAAGGCCCATCCGGATGTCTTTAACATCCTGCTTCAGGTCATGGACCACGGCAAACTGACCGACCACAACGGCCGCTCTGTCGATTTCCGCAATGTGATCTTGATCATGACATCCAACGCGGGTGCATCCGACATGGCCCGCGAGGCCATCGGCTTTAACCGCGACAAACGCGAGGGCGAAGATACCGCCGCGATTGAGCGGACCTTCACGCCCGAATTCCGCAACCGCCTTGATGCCGTGATTTCCTTTGGCTCTTTGCCCAAAGAGGTGATCATGCAGGTCGTCGAGAAATTCGTCCTCCAGCTCGAAGCACAGCTGATGGACCGCAACGTCCATATCGAACTCTCCTCCGAGGCCGCCGCATGGCTGGGCGACGAGGGCTACGACGAGAAAATGGGCGCCCGCCCCCTTGGCCGCGTGATCCAAGAGCACATCAAAAAGCCGCTCGCAGAAGAGTTGCTCTTTGGCGAATTGCAAAAGGGTGGCATCGTCAAAGTCGGCGTCAAAAAGGGCAAGCTGCACCTCAAATACGAAAAGCCCCAGAGCAAGCAAATCTCTGGCGACAAACCGCCGCTTCTAACCGCCGACTAAACGCATGCAGTTACCAATAAAAAACGCAACGCGGGGCCTTCTCACAGGTCTCGCGTTTTTTTGGGCCGCCCCAGCCACCGCGCAAATAACATTGGCCCAACCCATCGATTGCGCCCTTGGCGACACCTGTTTTATCCAACAATACACCGACCTTGACCCCGGCCCCAACCACACCGACTTTACCTGCGGCGCGCTCAGTTATGATGGCCACAAAGGCACCGATTTCGCCCTCCCCACCCTCGCGGACCTGTCCCCCGGCGTCGCTGTCCTTGCCGCCGCATCCGGCACCGTCATGGGCGCGCGCGGCGACATGCTCGATCATCTCCAAGGCACCGACGACGCCCCAGACGTCACCGACCGCGAATGCGGCAATGGCGTGGTGCTCGGCCACGACGATGGTTGGGAAACCCAATATTGCCACCTCGCGCGCGGCTCCATCACCGTCACAACCGGCGATCAGGTTGAGGTTGGCGATATACTTGGCTTCGTCGGCCTTTCGGGCAACACCGAATTCCCGCACCTGCATCTCTCGGTCCGGCACAACGGCACGGTCATCGACCCTTTCTCGCCCGCCCCACGGGCCACATGCGGCCCCTCCGACGTCACCCTTTGGCAAGACCCCCCGGCCTATATCCCCGGCGGCCTGCTACGTACGGGGCTCACCGGCGCCTCCCCCACCTTCGATGACGTGAAATCCGGCGCGCACCTGCCGCCCCTCGCGTCTGATGCGCCCATTATCGGCTGGGCCTTCTACTTTGGCAGTCGCCAAGGCGACACACTCACACTCACCATCACCGGGCCCCAAGGCACGGTCCATCACACCACATACGACCAAGACCAAACCGCCCAAGGCTACAAATTCACCGGCCGCCGCACCCCTCCGGCCGGCTGGCCACCGGGCGAATATATCCTTGAAACACGGCTTGTGCGAAACGGCACCACGATCAACAGCCTAAGATCTACAGCCACAATCCCCTAGCCCAAGCACACCTACCGCTCGGTCAGCTTCAGCTCAATCCGCCGGTTCCGCGCCCGCGCCTCATCGGTATCGCTTGGGTCCACGGGCTGAAATTCCCCAAAACCATTCGCCGCCAAATTCTCGGGCGCAATGCCCTCGGTCTCGGTCATATACAACACCACCGACAACGCCCGCGCTTGGCTCAGCTCCCAGTTATTGGCAAACTCCCCCGCGCCCGATAACGGAATATTATCCGTATGCCCATCCACCCGGATCACCCAATCAATACCATCGGGAATATCGGCTGCAATCTCGCGCAACAGACTGGCAACATTGGAAATTTCTGCCTCGCCTTGCGCCGACAAAACCGCCTGCCCACTGTCAAACAAAACCTCCGACGAAAACACAAATCGGTCGCCCGCAATTTCCACGCCATCCAACTGCGCCACCACATCGCGCACCCGTCCGAAAAATTCGGACCGGAACCGCTCCAAATCCTGCGCCTCGGCGGCCAACCGCGCCGCTTCTGCCGCCAAACGTTCCGCCTCGCGCGCCTCCAAGGCCTCGCGTCGCTGCGCCTCTTGCGTCGCCTCAACCAAGGCCGCGTTTAACTGCGTCGTCAAAGTTTCGATCTCGCCCGTTTGGCTCTCTCCTGTCGCAGCAGCTCCCTCCAACAAGCCTTGCAAAACGGCCAACTGCGCCCGCAAATCCGCCACCTGCACATTAAGGGCCGCGATATCGCGCAAACTATCCGCCGACGCCGCCTCCTCTTCCGCCAGTCGCGCATTCGCCGTTGCCAACAATATCGCATCGCGTTCGCGCGCCGAAATCTCGGCCCCCAACGCGCCACGCGCCTGTGCGGCCTGTGCCAAACTTTCGGCCATCCGCGCCTCAAGGTTGGCCCGCTCCAACTCCGTCTCGCTGCGGCTTTCCGCCAGCGATGCAACCTCCGCCTCAAGTGTGTCCGTGGCAAGCAACGCCTCGGCCAATCGCGCCTCCAAACTGTCGCGCTCGCCCAACACCGTATCCATCGCCGCGCGGGCTGCTGCATCTTGCGCCGTCGCCGCCTCTTGCGCCAAAACCGCCAAGGCCAATTGCTCTTGCAACGTCTCTTGGCTCTGCGCCCCCTCCTCAAGGGCCGCGGCCAACGCCGCCTCAACGGCGTCCAAATCCCCGCGCGCCTCTGACCCCGCCGTCAGTGCCGCCGCAAGTTCCACCGACAATCGCTCCCGGTCCGCATCAATGCCGCTGATATCTGCCCGCGCAGCATCCAGCTCCCTTTGGGTCGTCTCTTGCAAACGCAACGCCGCCAAAAGCCGCGCATCCAAATCATCGCCCACATTCAACGCCCGCGTGATGCCGTTTTGCGCCTCCTGCCGCGCCAATACCGCCTCTGCCAAACGCCGGTCCAAATCCTCGCGCGCCGCCTCGGCCCCGGCCAGCAACGTCAAAACAGTCTCGGCATCCCGCCGCTCGGCCTCAAGCGACAGGGTCATCGCCGTCAATTCCGCATCCGCCGTTGCCAATCGCTCGCGCAACAATTCCGCCGCCGCGGCCTCGGCCAAACGCGCCTCCTCCGCCGCACTCAGGGCCTCGGCTCTCTGCTCCAATGCCGACTGCTGCGCCCCAAGTTGGTCTTGAAGGCCCAAAATCCGCGCCGCCTCGGTCTGTGCGGTATCCTCTAGGGCTGCAATACGTGCCGCCTCCGCCGCCGCCTCGCGCTCCATTTGCGCAATCAATGCATCCAGCGCCTCGGTCCGCGCCGCCGCAAGCCGCGCGGTCTGCGTGCTTGCGTCAATTTCATCGCGCGCCTGCGCCAACGCAAGGTTCAATGCCTCCGATTGGCTGATCAAACGGGTCTCGCGCGCCTCAAGCGCCGCAATCGCGGCCGCCGCACCCGCCGCATCCGCATCGCGCTGCGCCAACAGCCCCGCCACCTGCACCTCAAACGCCGAAACTTCCGTCTCAAATCCCTCAATCCGCGTCTGCGCATCCGCAAGCGCGGCCTCGGATGCATCCCGCTGCCGCAACAGCATCGCAATCCGCCCGGCCTGCGCCCGCTCCCGGTCCGATGAGGCGCCAAGGCTGTCTTCCATTTGGTCAACCTGTGCGACCAAATTATCGTTTTGTTGCTGCTGCAAGCCCAGCGCCCGCGCAAGCCCGGTCACCTCCGCCGTCAATTGATCAAGCTCGGATTCTTGGCCAGAAATGGTGTCGCGCAACACAAATTGCACAACCGTGAAAATCGTCAAAACGAACATCAAGACCAACAAAAGCCCGGTCATCGCATCCACAAAACCCGGCCAGATCGAGCTTTGAAAACGGTTGGTTGAGCGCCGCTGCAACCCCATCGCTTACGTCTCGTCCGAGGCGGGGCTCGTCTGCCGGATGGCGCGGATCAATCCCGCCAAATCGGTCCGCAATTCGCCCATCATCTCTTGGCGTCCCGCAGCCAGTTCTTCCAAAACCCTAAGCATTTGAACGTCGATTGACCGCAAACGCATCCGCGACTCGGCGTCCATCCCCGCCTCGCCGCTCTCCAATTTACCAACAAGCGCCGCAATCCCCGCATTGGTCTCGCCCATGCTTTCGGCCAAACGCGCAACGGCCGAATTGCCGTCGTTCTCTTCCATCTTCGACGTCAGCCGCGTCATCGACCCGGCCAATTCCGCCAAACGATTGTCCACCTCGGCCCGCGCCACGTCCGACTTGGCAAACATCTCCTGAAGCGCTTCCATCTGCTCGGCCATATGATCGACAACACCCGCCATCATCGCCGTCTCTGGCCCCACGCCACCCTCTTCGCCCACGCTGAAACTCACCCGCGTGATCCGGCTCAGCCATTCTTCCAACTCGCGGTAAAAACGGTTTTGGCCATGGGTGGCAAACAGTTCAAGCAAACCCACCACAAGCGATCCCGCCAGCCCCAAAAGCGAGGATGAAAACGCCGTTCCCATGCCCCCCAACTGTGCCTCAAGCCCCGCTTGCAGACGGCCAAAAACATCCGTCCCACTCTCGCCCTCGCCGGGATTAAGGCCCCGGATGGTCTCAACCAACGCCGGAACAGTGGTGGCAAGCCCGTAGAACGTTCCCAAAAGGCCTAGGAAAATCAAGACATTGCTCAGATACCGCGTAATTTCGCGATCCTCGTCAATCCGCTGTCCAACCGAATCCAAAATTGACCGCGACGACGAGGCCGACAATTGCATCCGCGCGCCCCGCGAGCGCAACAACGTGGCCAATGGCGCCAAAAGCGACGGCACCTTAACCATCGAATTATCGCCCTCGTCGGCGGCAAAATCTTCGATCCACTGCACCGAATTGGCCAATTGCATCACCTGCCGAAAACAGGCCAGGACCCCCAAAACAAAGACCGTGATAATGACGCCATTCAGCCATGGGTTCGCCGATGCGATCCCCATAATGGTCTCGCGGCCAAAATAAACCCCCGCCCCCACAACCGCCAAAACCAGCACCATCGACGTGATCTGCCGGACCGGTTGGGTAAACTGCGCGCCTGCTCTTGGTTCCCGATCGTCCATCTTAGGACAGGTCCCTCATTGTTAACCTTTTCGACACGATAGGCCGAAAGGCACAAAAACCCAACTCAATTCCGCCACGCCCTACCCGGCGGCACTTTCGCCCACCAAGGCCCGCACACGCGTCACCAACCACGCCATATCCGCGTCCTCAATCCCCATCTTCACCAGATGATCGGCAGTATTATAAAGGTATTCCGTATTCGGCCCGCGCCCGCCAACCGCATGGGCAATCCGCCGCGCCTGTTCTTCCAAATCAAACCGGCAATATTGAACATGGTCCCGCTCAATCACATAGGCCAACGCCTCAACCCCACGACCATCCGCCAACTGCAACGGCACATGCCGCTCCACATAGGCCGATGAAATCAATTCCCGATCCCGCAAATAGGCCAAAACCTCCGCCTGCTCGTCCTCGGCCACACGAAACGCCACCCCCGTACACCGCTCGCTTGCATCTTGATCAAGCGCCAAAACCAACCCCGGCTCCTCAACACTGCCCCGGTGATGGATCGACAACATGCAAAACGCCCGCCGATACCCCGCCAAATCCGCCCGCACCGTCTCAACCGGGGTAAACCCAGGGTTCCACAACAGCGATCCATATCCAAAAACCCACATCCCCGCCGCCGCTCCATCTGGCCCTCAACACACACACCGCTATAACGACCCTTCAACAATTGCAAAGGGGCCGCCATGCGTCGCCTAACCTTCGTCGTCCTCACGCTCGCCGCACTCTATTCTGGCTATTGGCTCATCGGCGCCAACACCGTTGAATCCAGCGCCCAAAACGCCATCACCGACCTGCGCGATGACGGGTGGGATATCGCCTATTCTCGCCTCAACACCTCAGGCTTCCCCAACCGCTTCGACACAACAATCACCGACCTCGCGCTCTCCACTCCAGATGGCGCCACCACGTGGTCGGCCCCCTTCGTACAACTCTTCGCCCTCAGCTACCGCCCCAACGAGGTCATCGCGATAGCACCGCCCACACAAACCCTCCGCATCGCGGGCCAAACCCTAACGCTCACAACCCAAGACCTCCGCGCCAGCGCCAGTGCGGCCGCCACCACATCCCTGCCCCTGCGCCACATCACCGCCACCTCCGGCCCCGCCACGCTCACCTCCGACCTCGGCTGGCAAACCACACTCACCTCCGCAATCGCTGCCCTACGCGCCGCCGGCGACGATGCCCTACGCGCCGCCGGCGACGATGCCCTGACATACGACGCCTACCTGCGCCTCACCGATATCGCGATCCCCCTCACCTCCGGCGGGCAACCCGAAAACATCACCGACCTGCGCTTTGATGCCCGCATCACCACATCCCAACCCCTCGACAAAAACACCGCCCAAGACGCGCCGCTCTACATCACCACCGCCAATCTACGTGACATCGGCCTGACATGGGGCACCGCCAGCCTCACCCTCAC
>JALZWD010000344.1 GCA_023300365.1 Flavimaricola sp.
AATGTCCTTTTTCATCACCTTTTGAATATCCATCAACTCGATGATCTCATCGGGCGCACAAAACGCAATTGCATGCCCATCGGCCCCCGCACGCGCCGTACGTCCAATCCGGTGCACGTAATTATCCGCCACATTGGGCAGGTCAAAATTGTAAACATGGCGCACCCCGGGGATGTCGATTCCGCGCGCGGCAACATCCGTCGCCACCAAAACGCGGATCTTGCCCGCCTTAAAATCGCGAATGGCCCGGTCTCGTTGCCCTTGGGATTTGTTGCCATGGATCGCAGCGGCGGCAAACCCCTTCTTTTCCAACACCTTAAACAGCTTTTCACAGCCATGTTTGGTCCGCCCAAAAACAAGCGCCAACTCATCGCGGTGTTTATCAAGCAGGTCCACAAGCAAATCGATCTTGGCCGCCTGCGCTACGAAATGCACCGACTGCTTGATCTTTTGCACCGCCATCCCCGGCGGATTTACCTGAACCCGCACCGGATCGTTCAAAAATGCGCGGGACAGTTCTTCCATATCCTTGGGCATGGTCGCCGAAAACATCATCGTCTGGCGTCCATCCGGCAACAGCGGCGCAATTTGGCGCAGCGCATGGATGAACCCCATATCAAGCATCTGATCGGCCTCATCAAGCACAAGGAACTTGGTCCCCGACAAGTCAACGGCGCGGCGGTCGATCAAATCAATCAAACGCCCCGGCGTGGCCACCAACAGGTGCACGCCCTTTTCCATCCGGCGCATTTGCCCAACAATGCCCGCGCCCCCCACGACCAACGCCACCTTCAGGTGCGATCCGTTGGTATAGGCCGCGAGGTTGTCGGCAATCTGTTTGGCCAATTCGCGGGTGGGTGCCAAAACCAAGGCTTTCGCCCCCTTTGGCGGTGCTTTGCCGCCATCCTTCATCAACGTGTCGATCATTGGCAAACCAAAGGCGGCCGTCTTGCCCGATCCGGTTTGGGCCAATCCCATAACGTCGCGCCCGTTCATCGCATGCGGGATGGCCTGCGCCTGAATTGGTGTGGGGTCGGTGATGTTTTGCTCGGCCAAGGCCGCAATCAATTTGGGCGCAAGGCCCAGCATATCAAAATCCATAAGTCTCTTTCCGGGCGCATCCATGGCGCCCATAACGGTTCCGAACCCCCGGGTAACGGGGGCGTCAAATGGGTTGCGCCAAATGCTGACCACCGGGCCGAATTGCCCTGCCGCCGTCCGTGGCGCGGCCCCTTCGCGTGAAGATGGGAACCTCGTTGGATTAACGCCCTGCGCCCATATAACAGGGTGCGTTGCTCACGCGGCAACGGGGCGTTTCTCTGCGGGTCAAATGGCCCTGCCATGGCATAAAGTCAATGGTCTGTGGCAAATCGCGCAGAATCCGTTTGCGCCGCCTTTCACATTTGCAATCCACAGCCTAAAACAACAGCCAACACTCCGCACCGCTAGAACCGGCGCGATAAAGGAGACAGGCCATGGCGCATATTATCGTCGTTGGGAATGAAAAGGGCGGGGCGGGCAAATCCACCGTGTCTATGCATGTCGCCACCGCTTTGGCGCGTATGGGCCACCGGGTTGGCACGCTCGATCTCGATCTGCGGCAAAAATCGCTGGGCCGATATATCACCAATCGCCATAAATTCTTGGCCAAACAAGGGCGCACATTGCCGACACCGGGCTATGCTGAGCTGCCCGAAATTACTAAATCCGATTTGGCGCCGGGCGAAAATATCAACGATCATCGCTTGTCGGCCGCTGTGGCCGGGCTGGCCGACGATAATGATTTTATCCTCATTGATTGCCCCGGCTCGCATACGCGCCTGTCACAGGTTGCCCATAGTTTGGCCGATACGCTAGTCACTCCGCTCAACGACAGCTTTATTGATTTTGATCTTTTGGCCCATGTTGATACCGAGGCCGACGAAATCCTTGGGCCTGCGGTCTATTCCGAAATGGTCTGGAATGCGCGGCAATTGCGCGCCAAGGCCGGTCTAGAGCCGATCGATTGGATCGTGGTGCGCAACCGCTTGGGCGCGCAGAATATGGTGAACAAGACCAAGATGGAAAAGGCGATCAACAAGCTGGCGCAGCGGATCGGCTTTCGCACAGCACCCGGTTTTAACGAGCGTGTGATCTTTCGCGAACTGTTCCCGCGGGGGCTCACGCTGCTTGATCTGCGGGACGTTGGGGTTGAGAAACTCAACATCTCAAACGTCGCCGCCCGCCAAGAGCTGCGCGATTTGATCAAAGCGCTGCACCTGCCGGGTGTTGAGGTCGATTTTTAAGGTTTAGGGGGGGTTAGGCTGGGCTCTCGCTCGTACGCGCCGATTGCGGCACATCGTCAGGGATATGGCGATCGGGCTCATCAGATCCGTCTGTCTCAAGCGCCAGCATCAAAAGGCCGAACAAGATCACAGCACCGCCCAGCTTGGCAAAAATGCCAAACGTCGTGGCCGCATTGCCGATTTCCGGCAGGACCATCACTTGCGTCACCTGTAAAAACGCGCCCGCCATCAAAAGAAACGCCCCGCCAACAAAGAACGGCACGGGTCCAATTTTGCTAAACTTAGCGGCGATAGCCCAAATACTCTGCACGACACGTCTCCTAACATTACCCTTACGTTAATGAACACCGCTTGGGGCCTCTCAATGACCTTTGATAGGTAATGTCAGGGCAGTTTACGCCGAAAATACGGCGGCGCCGGCGATCTCGCGATTATCCGCCCAAATCATGCCCTCTGCGCCATTGCGATGGGCCAGAGATCGCCGAAAAACAAAGCGCCACCCCAATTTCTTGGAGCGGCGCTAATTTGCAACACTAGATGTAGGGGTAATTTAGAACCCGAGACCAGCGTACTTGTTCTTAAACTTGGACACACGACCACCAGTATCAAGCAGACGCGAGGTGCCGCCGGTCCAGGCCGGGTGCACAGTTGGGTCAATATCCAACGTCAGCGTGTCGCCTTCTTTGCCCCATGTGGACTTCATCTGGTACACCGTGCCGTCGGTCAGTTTGACGTCGATGAGGTGGTAATCGGGATGGATATCCGCTTTCATGGTCTCTCTCCCCTTACGCCTTAGGCGCTTTATAGTTGGTAACTTCGGCGATACGCGCAGACTTACCGCGACGCGAGCGCAAGTAGTACAGCTTGGCGCGGCGCACACGGCCACGGCGGATCACGGTGATGTTGTCGATGTTTGTCGAATGCAGCGGGAACACACGCTCCACACCTTCGCCAAACGAAATCTTACGAACAGTGAACGAGCCGGCAATACCCTTGCCGTGCTTACGGCTGATGCAAACGCCTTCATAGTTCTGAATACGGCTGCGTGTGCCCTCGGTCACTTTAAAGCCAACACGGATGGTGTCTCCGGCTTTGAAATCTGGGATGTCTTTACCCAGTGCGGCGACCTGTTCGGCCTCCAATTGTGCGATCAGATCCATCTGACGCTCCTTATACTAATGTGATGCCGTCTTTTGACGCGGCTTTTCTTTTTTGGCCTTGGACGGGAATCCCCCCTCAGCAGACTGGCGGTGTATAGGCGGCACAGGCATGTCTGACAAGCCCCGACACCCTATTTCTTAACCGGCCCGTCGCCCTTGGCCGCAATCAAATCCGGCCGCCGCTCCGCCGTGATCTTCTCACTCATCTCGCGCCGCCATGCGTCAATCTTGGCATGGTTCCCCGACAACAAAACCTCCGGGATCGCGCGTCCCTCCCATTCCGCGGGCTTGGTATACTGCGGATGCTCGAGCATCCCGTCAGAAAAGCTCTCTTCCACGGCCGATGCCTCATTCCCCAACACACCGGGCCGCAAACGCACCGTCGCATCAATCAACGCACTTGCCGCGATCTCGCCGCCTGTCATCACAAAATCCCCAAGGCTTACCTCTTGCACGTCAAAGGCTTGCAAAACACGCTCATCCACGCCCTCAAACCGCCCACACAACAGGATCACACCATCCGTCTTGGCCAACCCCTGCATCATCGCCTGATCCATCGGTTTGCCACGGGGGGACAGGTAAATCACCGGCACCACGCCCCGCGCTTGGCGTTTCGCATCCGTCAGGGCCGCGGCCACCACATCGGCACGCAGCACCATCCCCGCACCGCCGCCCGCAGGCGTGTCATCCACATTGCGGTGTTTGCCCACGCCGTATCGGCGCAAATCATGGGTCTTAAGCTGCCAAACACCATCCTTCAACGCGCGCCCCATCAGGCTTTCGCCCAAAATGCCGGGGAATGCTTCGGGCAACAGCGTCACAACCTGCGCCGTCCAAACACCCGCCAAATCCGGCTTGGCATCCATCAAATCACGCGGCTGCGCACTCACACTGATTGACTTGCGGCCAATCGCACGGGGTTTTGGGGTCTCGCTCATACCACAAGGGTCTAGGCGATCTTTGACACATTGGAAACCGGCTGTACCGACCGCAAAAGCGCCTCTTTGCGCGTGGCGACCTGTGCGTCACTGCCACCCGAGCGGTTAAGCGCCAAACAGGCCGCAATCGTTGCTTGATCGGGTGAACGGTTGCCGACGGGGCGCGCCACCAATTCTGCGCGGTGTTCGGCCCGAAGTGCTGCCATCTCAAGGATTAACGTCGCGGGCCCAAAGGCAAGATCGCGGGCGTCCTCCAGCGCGATCATGCGCACCTGCGCCGCCTTTAACGCCGCGCGCACCTGCGCCACCGTGCCCTCAAGCGAGACACCCTCCAACGGGGCGGCAAACCCGTCAAAATCTTGGGTCAGGCGCGATGACCGCAGGTTTTGCCAATACGCACTGCGCAGCCACGCCTGCCGCTCGCGCACCCCAAACACAAACGTCACATTCAAATCGTCGCCCCAAGTCTCGCTTAGGCATGCTTCCGTCGCTGCCATCAAATCGGGGCAGGCGGCATAATCCAAATGCCCCCGCCGCCCCGGTATCAAACCACTCAGGTTCTCGGCGCTCAGGATCAGGCCCCGCTTGGCACCCAATTGCAATGTGCCCAAAAATGCCAACATCCGGTCTTTAAATTCGCCCAACGACACCGGCCCCCCCGTCACCGAATGCAGCGTCGCCATCCGCGTCACCTCTTCGATCCGCTTGGGCAGGACAAGCGCATGGCTGGGCCAGATCCGCTTGCCATTGGCCTGCAACGTCGCCTGAACCGTGGATGTCCCGGTCTTGTGAAACCCTGCATGAATGATGATCTGGCGCGCCGTCATCCGCCGCACCCTATGGGGGTCGCGCGGGCGGCAAACCGGGCATCAAAATGCAATTGGGGTCTCAAAAACATGGGCTAACGGCTCGCGCAACGTGGGTGGGATGCGCAAACAGTCTTCGGTTGCGCCCGCAAAAGCAAGCGGCGCCTTAGAAAAGCCCTTCGGGTGGGTCGGCAATGATACGTTTCGCCGCCAAATCCACCGTTGGCACCACCGCCCGTGTGAACGGCACCAAAACCGTATCGGATTTGCCCGGCACGATCAGCTCAAGCAAATCATCCGATCCGTTGTTCATCACGTCTTTGACCGTGCCCAATTGTGTGCCGCCGGTGTCATGCACCGCCAGCCCAATAAGGTCGGCGTGGTAATATTCATCATCAGGCAGGGACGGAAGCTGATCGCGCTGGGCATAAAGCTTGGTGCCCGCTGTCGCATCGGCCTGTTCTTTTGTGGTGATCCCATCAACACGGGCCACCAGCGCATTCTTTTGCCGCCCCGTCAGGACAATCTGCGCAAAGCTGCGTCCATCCTCGGTGGTCAGGGGCGCATAATTGGCAATCGCCTCAGGTTCGGCGCAAAAGGATTTCAGCCGCACTTCGCCATTCACGCCAAACGCGCCAGACAACGTGCCAACAATAATGCGGTTGCTCATAACAGGCTGATCCTTGGGGGGATATGGCCCCGCACATGCGGCGGGGCCACGTTGGTCTTACTCTTCGGCAGCGGCTTCTGCTGCGGGGGCCTCTTCAACAGCGGCCTCCTCAGCAGGGGCTTCTTCCGCAGGTGCCGGTGCCTTGGCCGCTTCGGCCGCCGCAGCAGCTTTGGCAACTTTGGATTCCGCGCGCTCCACGGCGGCTTTGCCCGGCTCACCCTTCTTCATGTTGGCGCGCTGTTTTTTCTCAAGAACACCAGCGGCCTCAAGCATACGCGAGACACGGTCGGTCGGCTGCGCACCCTTGGACATCCAATCCTTGATCCGGTCGATGTCCATCTTCACGCGCTCTTCGCTGTCTTTGGGCAGCAATGGGTTATATGTGCCGAGCTTTTCGATGAAACGGCCATCGCGGGGCATACGGCTGTCTGCTGCAACGATCGAATAATGTGGGCGCTTCTTAGAGCCACCGCGCGCGAGGCGAATTTTCATAGCCATGATA
>JALZWD010000345.1 GCA_023300365.1 Flavimaricola sp.
TTTATCAAAGCCTCAAAAGTGACATCAGAGATTCAAACTCATTTAGGGAATGACGTGTCTATGAACAACGAAGAAGATCTTCATGACAGCTTGAAACAGTTAAAGCACAAAACTGTTATTGCAGATCCATCAACGGCATCGGCGCCGCCCCCGTCCCGCCTTCGCCGCCATCAATGGTGATAAAATCGGGGGCCGCCTCAATCGGGCGTTTGGCCAATGCCGCAAAAAACTCGGCAAAGCCTTCCGGGCTGCCAATCACGGTCTTAAACCCCACGGGTTTGCCCGTCACCTCGCGGACATGTGCGATCAAATCCAGCAAATCGTCAAAATCATCCACCTCCACATGCCGATTGGGCGATATCGAGGCCTCCCCCTCCTTGATGCCACGGATCGCTGCAATTTCGGCGCTCACTTTCTCGGCCGGAAGGATCCCGCCCTTGCCCGGCTTGGCCCCCTGCGACAGCTTGATCTCAAACATCTTCACCTGCGCATGCGCCGCCACGTCGCGCAGCTTTTCATCGCTCAACGCACCGTTGACGTCCCGCACCCCATATTTCGCTGTGCCGATCTGAAAAACGATGTCGCATCCGCCGCTCAGGTGGAAATCCGACAGCCCCCCTTCGCCCGTGTTCAACCAAACCCCGGCCTCCGCCGCCCCTCGGCTCAAGGCCTCAACCGCCGGACGCGACAACGCCCCATACGACATGCCCGAAATGTTGGCGATGGATTGCGCCATAAAGGGATGCCTGCAATAGGGTCCAATTTCCATCGGTGCGGTCCGTGCGGCTTGCTCATCCATCGGTGGAAAGGCCGCGTTGGCAAAAATCGGCGTTCCCGGCACGCCCAAAGCCCGCGTTGATCCAAAGGCAATCGTATTGGTTTTTCCCGAAGACGCCCTGCCGATCCAATCCCGCTGCGCCCGGTTAAAGGGCAATTCCTCGCGGTCCATCGCAAAGAAATATTGCCGGAAAAACTCGCCCAATTCCGTGAAAATATGCCGAAACCGCCCCAAGACCGGATAATTCCTGCGCACCGCGTCGACGGTTTGGCGACGATCCATGACAAACATGCACAGCACCAAAAACGCCAGCAACCCGACCACTGCAATAAAAGCCATCGCCAGCGCCTCAAGCGCCGTCCCGGCCCATCCCATATAGCTCCCCATCGCACGATCCTCCTAACCTCTCCCCTAGGTCAGATGCGGCGGGGCCGTCGCCGTCAAGTCAAAAGCGCGGCACAGAAAGAATACCAGATAAAAAAGGCGTCATGAAACGTGCTGAAATTCGGCGAATTTGGTGCCCCCATTGCCGCTAGGCAACCAAACGGTAACCGGCCTCAATTACGGTGCATTCTGACGCCGCCAAATGTGTTGGTACATCGGTTGCGCGGGCGTGTTGCTGCGAGGACGTGTGCTCTAGCAAAAACGCAGTCTGCCGCGAGGCAAGTGGCACATAGTGCACATCCAGTGGCGCACATCCGCTCTCATCGACCGCGTCACAATGATACAGCATCTCTTTGCTGCCAAAAATGACCTGCTCTTGGGCAAACCGCAGGCGCACCAAATGCAGCATCGCATCTGGAATATAACGGTGAATGTTGTTCCAGCCGATCAAATCATCGGCCCGCACGACCATAAACGGATCCCCCAACAACGCCTCCGAGGCATCGTTTTCGATCATAACAAGCTGATTGGGCGCAAGAACAATCTCGTGCGAATTGCCGATCGCCCCGGCCGGCACCATCAATGGCCATTGCGCGGGCTGTTCTAAATAGGTCTCGCTGCCGTGGAATGAATGCTCGATTTCCATGACACGTTGTGCCCCGTTATCAAACGTTAACACCTCATCCCCGACCTGAATATCGGCCAAATCGCGCCAACCTGTCGGTGTTGCGACAAAATTATTGATCTCAATCCCTGCCGCAATATGTGCAAATTTCGAGAAAACGGGTTCAAGTTTTGTGGCGCCTTGAAAATCACTGACTTGGAGGAATGCAGACATTTTTTCTTCTTTCTTTGCGGACGGATGTCCATTGTGCCCCCACACAAAAAAATCTGGTGGCCTAGGCGGCCTGCGTCTCGGCGTACCGGCGTCCTGCACGTGCCAAAACCATTGATACCAACGCGTCGTTAATCTCAGGCAGGCAATGTGCCCGGCCCACAACCTCACCTGATTTTTTGCGGCCATGTAGGCGCTGAAGGGCGACATGGCGGCGCATTTTTGCTTGTACCAACTGAATTTTCATAACCTATTCTCCTTGCTGGCCCCCTCCACAACTCAAAGGTGCACAAGGGAAACTGAGATTTAAATTATTTTCTACTGAAACAAACTGTTTCCCAACTTTGGCGCCACGCAAAAATGGCCAAAACGCCAGTAAAACAAGGGTAAAAAACACATTAGCCAACCTAATTTGGCATTAAGGATAAGTTAACAGAGCGTAAATCCTTGCAACGCAAAGACGCGCGGCGCGCGCAAAACGGCCGAAAAAGCCATCACTACCGGCCAAACTTACGCCCGCAAGAGATCCACTTTTGCCTGTTCCATCACAATCACCCCAAGCTGTCGCAAAATCTCACTGCTTTGTGTGCTCGCTTGCCAATGCAATGGCACAAGGATGGGTGCCTCCGGCTTCAGTTCAACCAAACGCCCGGCCTTTATGTGCCCCACCACGGTGGATTTGGGCATCATTCCCCATCCGCAACCGTTCAAACAACACTCAAGATACCCGCCAAACGATGGCATATAATGGCCGTTTGCCGCCACGTTCTGTCCCATGACACTTAACAACCACTCCTGAGGCAGCGTGTCTTTACGGTCAAACGTCATCAACGGCGCATCTGCGATGGTGTCAGGTGTGATGCCGTTTGAAAAATATTTCCCAACAAACTCGGGCGTCGCGACCGCAACATATTCCATTTGCCCCAAGGTGGTCCTGCGAAAGCCTTGAATAGGCACCTCGCTCGATGTGATCGCCGCCAAAGCAAAGCCTGACGTCAGCTTATCATTTGTATGCTCTTGGTCATCGGCAACAATATCTAACTGCACCAAAAGCTTCTCATACGCCCGTTGCACAACCGCGGGAAACCAAGTCGACAGGCTATCGGTATTTACCGCGATCCGTATCGTTACGGCCTGATTGCCGTGTTGATCAGAGGTTTTCGCCACCGCACGCCGAAATTGATGCTCAAGCAACTGTACCTGCTGGGCATGTTTATAAAGCTCCTGCCCAAGCTCGGTTGGCCGACAAGGTCGCCCACGCACAATCACAATAGCGCCCTCACGCTCCTCAAGGTGTTTGATCCGCTGACTAACCGCCGACTGCGTAATATTTAACTTATGCGCCGCGCCATCAAAGCTCCCCTCCTGCACAACTGCAGCAAGAGCATGAAGCAAATCATAATCAAAGCCATACATAATCCAAAGCTCCTTGGTTTCGTCGACATTCAAAGTCCACATGCACACTCGAAATTACAATCAACCGAATAACCAGACACTTAGCATAGCAGCTCCATAAGGAGCATGAGCATTCACTTAAGAACATCTAATACAACTTTAGGGAATGTCACTGTCGTTTTGCAAGCGAGATCGTTAATCATTGTTAAGGTGAATTTAGGAGACGATATGTCGGGGCAAGAAATTCGTACAAAATACATGCGTCGCTTTGCAGGGCTCGAGAAAAACAGCCGCCGCGACGCTTGGGTTATCTTTACCAGCTACATCGCACAGATCACCGCAAGTGTGGCGATTGGGCATGTTTTGTTGCAACAAGCGACACTTCCCGCGATCCTCTTGGCGGCCCTATGCGCCTTGTTCATCGCCACGCGACTTCGGGGGCTCAACAACATCGTTCACGAATGCTGTCACTTCACGTTTTGCGAAGACCGCCAGACCAATATCTTGCTCGGAAGCCTCAGCGCCTCATTGGTGCTCAGCAGCTTCCGCGACTACCAAGAAGAGCACCTGTCGCACCACAAACACCTTGGTGATTATGACCATGATCTTGACCTGCAAGGCGTCAAAAACCTGCGCCTGCATGATCCCCTCACCTTTGGCACCGTCACGCGTCACATCATCACGCCCCTCATCGGCCGCCATCTGCCCTACTATCTCGGCATCAACCTATCCGCCCGCGACGGCATCGCATTCCAGGCCTTCAAAATTGGGCTGGTCGCTTCGGTCGTGGCGCTTGCCTTTTGGAACCCGCTGACAATCCTATTCTTGGTCGTCTTCCCGTTTGCGTGGATTTATTCTGCGCTTAATTTCTGGACCGATTGCCTCGATCACGCGGGCCTGCTCGCCTCAAACGACGAACTCGACGCCTCGCGCAACATCATCGCCCCCAAGATCATACGTATGATCTTTTTCCCGCGCCATGACTGCTTTCACCTCGTCCACCACCTGTTCCCCCATGTCCCCGCAGGCCACCTCGAATTTTGCCACACGCAATTAGAAGCCGAAGGGGAATACCGCGAGCGGACCCATGCCTCAAATTGGGGGTTTGGCGAACGCGTCGTGACCACACAAATGGTCAAGCACCTCAACAAAGCCGCGCCCTAAATGGGCCAAGACGACACAGCGGCTGGTCCAAGCCAAGACAGGTGCCAACGATCCTAGATAAAGAGAGTGCCAAAGTGGCGGAGGAGGTGGGATTCGAACCCACGGTAGACTTTCACCTACGTCGGTTTTCAAGACCGGTGCATTCAACCACTCTGCCACTCCTCCGACACACCACCCTCTAGTCAGCCGCAAGCGATTCTTGAAGCGGTTTTCGCAAAACGACGGAAAATGGGGTTTTCCGCTGCATCTAGCAATCCGACACTTCCAAAATACATCATAGGGCGCTATCCTATGCCAAAATATCGCGTGGCCGCTCTGGCTTTGCGACGAAAACAAGCCAAGGATCGCACCACGCGCGATTACATTGGTAGGGCAATTGGCCGAAATATTCGGTCAGGCCACGCGCAAGCGGGGCACAGGCATAGGGGCTGCAGGCATGCGACGCACTCTCACGACCAAAATGGCACGCACACGTGCGCCAATTTTATTGATTTCCGGCCTCGCCTTGGCGGGATGCCAAGACGGCGAATTTCGGATGCCGAACTTCTTAAACGGTGGTAATGCATCGGCTCCCACACAAACAGTCGCGGGCGCCGTCACCGAAGAGCGCGACGTCGAAGCACCCGATGTGTTTTCGGTTACGGACCAAGGCCTCTGGGATGGACGCCCCTCGCTTGGTGGCGTTTGGGTCGCGCACCCCGATGTGCCCGAACCCGAGCGTGTGATTATTCGCAACGAGACCACCGGCGCTTTTGTTATTGGTGCCCTGTTCCGCCGCGAGCGCGAAAACCCCGGCCCCGTGCTTCAGGTTTCGTCTGATGCCGCAGAAGAGCTGGGCATGCTCGCAGGCTCCCCCACCACGATATCCGTGGTCGCTCTGCGCCGCGAGGCGGCTCCCGTGGCCCCTCCCATCGCCGACGCCGATCCCGGTTTTGACACCGCAGAAACAGTGGACCCCGCGGCCCCCGCCCAAGTGACGGCCGCTCCGCTTGATCCGGTCGACGACACAATCG
>JALZWD010000346.1 GCA_023300365.1 Flavimaricola sp.
GGCGAAGGCATGGCCCGCTTCGCCAGCTATCTCAACGCGCACCCGCCCCAAGACGAAGGCCAATTGCGCCGCGTTATCTCTGCATTTTTGGATAAATACGCTATCGAAAGCGAAATCGAAGAAGAGATCGACTTGCCTGATTGGTCCGAACGTTTGGTCGAAGAGCTGACGGTGCTTTATGAGGCGGATGTTGACCACATCGCACAAATGCCCGGCGTTGATTTCATCTCGCCCTAAGGCGCGCTAGCGGGCCTGCCCGTGGTATTCTGGATTTGGTTTCATATCTGTCGCACTGGCCACGCGTGTCGTCATATTGAAAAATCCCGCCACCGCGGCGATGTCCCAAATATCGCGCTCACTCCATCCCGCCGCACGCAGCGCATCGCGGTCGGCCTCGATGATCTTGGCGGGTGTTTCCGCCAACTTGCAGGTGAAATCCAGCATCGCCATCTGCTTGTCGCTCACCTCCGCGACCCGGTAATTCATCGCGATCGTCTCGCCCAAAATCGGATCACCCGACAATTGTCGCACCGCCGCACCATGAGCCGTCAGGCAATAAACGCATTTATTCACGCTTGCGGTGACGACGGCGATCATTTCGCGCTCAAGCTTACTCAGCCCCGACGCCCCAAGCATCAGATCGTTATACATCTGCGAAAACGCGTTCAGCTTGACCTCGTCAAACGCATAGGCCGCCAGCACATTTGGAACCATGCCAAGCTTTTCTTGGCATAAATCGAAATAGGCGCGTGTCTCATCCGACAGGGCCTCTTGGGCCTCAATGTCCAACGCAATAACGTCTTTGGTCTGTCGCTCTGACATCACCCGCCCCTTTCAATCGTGATCACATGCCCAATGCGGCCTTGTACATTTCCAACACGGCCTCTTCTTCGGCAATATCATCCGCGTCACGCTTGCGAAGCGCAATAACTTTGCGAATGACCTTGGTGTCATAGCCGCGCCCCTTGGCCTCGGCCATGATCTCTTTTTGGCCCTCGGCGATATCGCTTTTTTCTGCTTCCAGACGTTCATAACGCTCAATGAACTGGCGCAATTCTTCGCCTGCGACGCTGCTGCTGCCGGTGTCTGTTATATCGCTCATGTCTTTGGTCTCCGCTGCCAGTATTTGCCGTACCTATCGGCTGTGGCAAGGGCTCGCAATCCCCGCTGTCTTGCACGACGCAAATCCCTAGGCTAGGGCAAGTGGCGAAACCAAAATCAGGGGGCGAGCGCATGAAATGGTTGGTATGGACGGGAACGGGCATCACCCTTTTGGGCTGTGCTGGATTGATCCTCAGCGTGATCCTCATCGCGCGTATCCGTGCCGAAAACCTCGAAGATCAGGCGATGCGCGAACGTCTTAACAAAGTCATTCCGGTCAACCTTGGCGCCCTGCTGTGCGCGGCATTTGGCCTGATGGTTGTTATCATCGGCTTGGTTCTGAGCTAGCCGTGGCCAATTGCGGCGAAACCGCGCGCCTCTAGCATCGCACGCCGCCCCAGCTCGGGCAAAACCCAAACGGCGTTTTGTTTGGCCCATGCGACCATATCACATTGAAGCCCCACAAGGCCCATTTGCGTTGCCGCCATCATCGGCCCACCGCGTCGCCGTGGAAACCCCATCGCCCGCACAGCAATTGCATCTAAATCAGCAGAGTTGCGCACCAAACCTTGCTCAAGGCACCGCGCACCCTCAGCCATGATTGCCGCAACAACCCGTCGCTGGATCGTCTCGGTTTGCGGCGCGTCTTGGCCATCTTTCCCACCAAACGGCCCTTGCGCGAAGCCAAATCCAACCAAGGCGTGGTCGATCTCGCGTTCGGTTATCCCCGAGGTCATCATCGACACAATCGCTTGATCTTGCGCCGCAAATAAACGCGCCGCAAGCGCCTTGCCCTCGGGGGTTGGCTCCAAGGCCTGCAATAGTTTTGGCGATGCAGTGCGCTCTGCCAAAAATACATGCCGCAATGCACGCCCCTCAGGGTGATCAAAACAGGCCTCCCAAGCGCCCTGCTCAATCCCCAATGCGGCGTCAAACGGCACCATCGCCACGGCCTCCACGCAATCAATCATCCGTTGCGTGACAAACGATCTTTTGGGCGCGCGGCGACACCGCTCAACCTCATTCATAAAGGCCAAGCCGTCCACCAAATGCGCACGCCGATCACGGGTTCTGATCGGATCGCTCGTGGCCTTGGCAACCTCGCAGGCCGCATCGCACACATCCCCCGAGACCACTTGATCAATAAGTCCGATTTGTTGCGCCACCAGCTCATCAACCGTGCGCCCCACGCTCAGCATTTGCATCGCGACCTTGGGCCCAACCAGACGCACCAAACGTTGTATCCCGCCCGCCGACGGCGGCAACCCAATCGCAATATCAGGCAGGCCAAATTTCGCGCCTTGGCTTGCGATCCGCATATGTGCCGCAAGCGCGATCTCGGCTCCGGCCCCGAATGCGGCCCCCCGAATGGCGGCAACAACAGGTTTCGCACAATTCTCAATTTGCTGACACAAGGCCGCAACGCCAATCGCCTCGGACGCCACGTCAAG
>JALZWD010000347.1 GCA_023300365.1 Flavimaricola sp.
TGACCCTTTAGGGACAGAGTTTCGCCGCGTTGTCGAAGGATACCTTGAAACCGGCGATCCAATGGGCTCGCGTTCGCTGACGCGCACCATGTCCGAACAGGTGAGTGCCGCAACGATCCGCAATGTGATGCAAGACCTTGAGCATTTGGGCCTGCTGGACAGCCCGCATGTCTCTGCGGGGCGCATCCCAACACAGCTTGGCCTGCGGATGTTTGTCGATGGCATCCTTGAGGTTGGCGATTTGGCGGGCGATGATCGCGCGTTCCTTGATGAAACCGTCGGGAATAACGAGCGCGACGTCCCTGCCCTTTTGGACCGCATCGGCTCGGCCCTTTCGGGGGTGACCCAAGGTGCCAGCCTTGTGCTTACGCCCAAACACGAGGCCCCGATCCGGCATATCGAATTTGTATCGCTTGGGCCTGATCGCGCTCTTGTGGTTTTGGTCTTTGCCGACGGTCAGGTCGAAAACCGCGTGTTCACGCCGCCCATGGGCCAAACGCCCAGCTCAATGCGCGAGGCCGCGAATTTCCTCAATGCCATCGCCGAGGGGCGCACCCTGTCCGAGCTTTCGGGTGCCATCACCACCGAGATCGCCCTGCGCCGCCAAGAGATTGATACACTTGCCGCCGATCTGGTGGAAAATGGCTTGGCCACATGGGTCGGAGAGGGCGAACACCACGAACGCCTGATTGTGCGCGGACGTGGGAATCTTTTGGATGATGGTACATCCGAGGCCGATCTTGATCGCATTCGCCACCTGTTTGACGACCTTGAACGCAAACGTGATATCGCCAATTTCCTCGATCTGACCGAAGATGGCGACGGTGTGCGCATTTTTATTGGCTCTGAGAACAAACTCTTTTCACTTTCGGGTTCCTCTTTGGTGGTTTCCCCCTATATGAACGCTGATCGAAAAATTATTGGTGCGGTTGGGGTCATCGGACCCACGCGCCTGAATTATGGGCGGATCGTGCCCATCGTGGACTATACAGCGCAACTGGTCGGGAAGCTGATCTCCGACCGGTCTTAACAGGGTAAAAACGCATGACTGACCAAGACCCCGAATTGCAATCGTTGGACGAATTGGCCGCCGAGGCCGATGAGATTGAAATGGCCGATGAAAAGGCGTTTGACGACCTTGCCGCAATCGAAGCCGAGCGGGATGAATTCAAAGACAAATTCATGCGCGCATTGGCGGATGCCGAAAACATGCGCAAACGCTCGGACCGGGACCGCCGCGAGGCCGAGAACTATGGCGGCTCCAAGCTCGCTCGTGATCTTTTGCCGGTCTATGACAACATGCGCCGCGCCCTGACGGCGGCCGAAGAAAGCGAAGGCGAGGCGAACTCCGCGCTGCTTGAGGGGGTTGAGCTGACAATGCGCGAGCTGATCTCGGTGTTTAAGAAACACGGGATTGACCCGATCGTGCCCGAGGTTGGCGATAAATTTGATCCGCAAAACCATCAGGCGATGTTTGAGGCCCCCGTGCCCGGCACCAAAGCGGGCGATATCATTCAGGTGATGACCGAAGGCTTTATGCTGCATGACCGTTTGCTGC
The DNA here is from genome assembly GCA_023300365.1 of Flavimaricola sp. Classification (GTDB taxonomy): domain Bacteria; phylum Pseudomonadota; class Alphaproteobacteria; order Rhodobacterales; family Rhodobacteraceae; genus JALZWD01. The sequence goes on from JALZWD010000347.1 coordinate 1,559, forward strand.
GGCCTGCGCAGGTGGGCGTTTCGTCGAGCCCTGCGTCTTAAAGATTTGGATCGACCCCTTCGGGGCCGACCAACTGGGGGTTTCACCCCCAGACCCCCAGAGGTATTTTTGGCAAGATGAGACTAGGGAAGCTCAGATAAACCCTAATAAAACAATATCCTAGAGTGCGGTTGATATCTTATCGCTTGCCATTGATCGCACTGAGGAATTCGCGCCTTTTCGCATGCGAAAGTCCGATTTTCGCACGTCTGCTGTGTTTTGTGGTGCGAATCGTTTGTGTGAAATTGGGCACTAGGTGTCGTCAGTGCTGAGCGATTTGAGTTCATAGATCAGCGCCAAGGCATCTTTGGGTGTTAGATCATCGGGCATGATGGTTTCGAGGCGATCCTCAAGCTTTGAGGTCTTGGGTATGTGTGCGGGTGGGGCCGGTTTCGCTGCGAAAAGTGGGAGATCGTCGATCAAGGCTTCCCGCTTGCTGCCGCCTTCGCGTTCGCCTTTTTCGAGGGCCTCAAGAACCACGCGCGCGCGGTCGACAACTTGGCTGGGCAACCCAGCGAGGCGCGCGACTTGGACGCCGTAAGATCTGTCGGCGGTGCCTTGCTTGACCTCGTGTAGGAAAATCACGTCGCCTTCCCATTCCTTGACCGTCACCGTGGCGTTTTCGACGCCATCGAGCCGCGATGCCAGTCCGGCCATTTCGTGGTAGTGCGTGGCGAAAATCGCGCGGCATTTGTTGTTGGATTGCAGGTGTTCGAGAGTTGCCCAAGCGATCGAGAGGCCGTCGTAGGTGGCGGTGCCGCGGCCGATTTCGTCGAGGATTACAAAAGCGCGGTCGTCGGCTTGGTTCAGGATTGCTGCGGTTTCGACCATTTCGACCATGAATGTAGAGCGTCCTCTGGCGAGGTCATCGCTGGCGCCGACGCGGCTGAAGATTTGGCTGACGATACCGATATGGGCTGTTTCGGCGGGGACGTAGCTGCCTATTTGGGCGAGGATTGCGATGAGGGCGTTTTGGCGCAGGAACGTTGATTTACCGGCCATGTTTGGGCCGGTGAGGAGCCAGATGGAATTGCTGCTTAGGTCGCAATCATTCGCTACGAAAGGCGATCCTTCCCTTATTAGAGCCTGTTCCACGACGGGATGGCGGCCGCCTGTTATGTCAAATGCGCGGCTGTCGTCGATTTTGGGGCGGCACCATTGGGTGTCTGTGGCGAGGTCGGCGAGGCTTGCGGCGAGGTCGAGTTCGGCGAGGGATTTAGAGACTTCGGCCAAGGGGCCTGCTTGGGCGATTATTGCCCCACTTAGGCTGGAATAGAGCCTTTTTTCGAGGTCTAGAGCATGCCCACCAGCGTTGAGGATCTTGGTTTCCAATTCGTTAAGCTCAACGGTGGTGAATCTTACTTGGTTGGCCGTCGTTTGGCGGTGAATGAAGGTTTCGGACAAAGGCGCTGCGCGCATTTTTTCGGCATGTGTCGCGGTGGTTTCGATGAAGTAGCCCAGCACGTTGTTATGTTTGATCTTGAGGGCCGCGACGCCGGATAGGTCGGCGTATTGGGCCTGGAGCCCTGCGATCACGCCGCGGCCTTCGTCGCGCAATGTTCGGGCGTCGTCCAATTCGGGCTCGTAGCCGCTGGCGATAAATCCGCCGTCGCGTGCCAATAGGGGGGGCTCGGCGACCAGAGCGGCCTCGAGCAGATCGCGCAGATCATCTAGGCCCACCAATTTTCGCGCCGCCTCGGCAAGATTTTGGGGCAGGTCATGATCTTGGCAGGTGCTGTGGACATCGGCGGCAACCGCGAGGGTGTTGCGAATTGCGGCCATGTCGCGCGGGCCGCCACGGTCGAGCGCCAAGCGAGAGAGGGCGCGGTCAAGGTCGGCGGCGCCGCGTAGGGACCTACGCAAATCATCGGCAAATGCGCGTTTATCGCACATGAAGGCCACGGCGTCTTGCCGGGCGATAAT
>JALZWD010000348.1 GCA_023300365.1 Flavimaricola sp.
TGTTGCAGGTTGAGATGGCAGCACTCAGTTATCAGCGGACGCGGTTGGTGCGGGCTTGGACCCACCTTGAGCGGCAGCGGGGCGGATTGGGGTTTGTGGGCGGCCCCGGCGAGACACAGATCGAGGCCGACAGGCGGGCGATCGATATGCAGATCGTGCGTCTCAGGCGGCAACTGGACAAGGTGGTTAAGACCCGCGCCCTGCACCGTTCTGCGCGCGCCAAGGTGCCGTTCCCGATTGTGGCGCTTGTTGGATATACCAACGCCGGGAAATCCACGTTGTTTAACCGCGTCACCGGCGCGGATGTTTTTGCCAAAGACATGCTGTTTGCGACGCTGGACCCTACGATGCGGCAACTGACCTTGCCAACAAACGACAAGATCATTTTGTCGGATACGGTTGGGTTTATCTCGTCTTTGCCAACCGAGTTGGTCGCGGCGTTTCGCGCGACGTTGGAAGAGGTGCTTGAGGCGGATGTGATTTTGCACGTGCGTGACATCAGCCACCCCGAGACCGGGCCGCAACAGGCCGAGGTTGATAAAATCCTGGCCAGTTTGGATGTGAACCCTGATGTTCCGATGATCGAGGTTTGGAACAAGATGGACCTGCTGGATGCGGATACAAATCAGGCGCGGGTTGAAGAGGCCACGCGGCGCGAGAATGTGGTGCCGATTTCGGCAGTATCAGGGCAAGGTCTTGAGGCGCTTTTGCACGAGATCACCAGCCGTTTGTCGGATCCGACGTTTGAGGACAGCATCACACTGACGTGGGCGCAGGGGCGTTTGCTTGCGTGGTTGCACGAGAAAGCCGTGATTGTAGCCGAGCGCGAAAGCGAAACCGGATGGCAAATTGACGTCCGTTGGACCCAAGAGCAGGCCCGGCAATTTAACGTCGAGCAGGGGCGGGGATAACGCCCGCCTTTCTAACGCGCGGGTTCAAGGACCGTGACGCCAACCGCCCCCGCACGCGCCAATGCCGGGTCAAGCGACATTGGGATATATTCGCCGCGCCGCCACAACTCGCCTAGGTCGTCGTAATAGCGCGACAAAGGATGGCCCGATTGCCCGGTTGAGATGACAAACACCGAACTGTCGGGGTCGGCGAAATCATAAACCCCGCGGTAGCCCGCCGCGTGGACATTGCGAAACGGGCCCTCGTCGGTGCCTGCCGTGAGGCCTCGTTGCAAGGTATTGTCGCCGCCACTGGTTGAATGGCGCAGGTTCACGAACCAATTGAGCATCGGCGTTTCGCGCAAAACGGGATGATCATGTTCGGCCTCGTGGGCATCGCCCCAACGCAAGCTTTCCAGATCATCGCCGTAGGTTTCGGAAATCCAAACCAATGCATCATCAAGGGCCAGACGCGCCATATCGCTACAGCTTTCGTCCGGCGCAGATTGGATCACGTTGCACCAGCGCGACGCGCCCGCGACATCGCCAAAAACCCGCCCAATGAAAATCGGTTCGACATGAGTGAATTCGCGGGCAAGGGGGCCAAGCTCATCGCGGATCAAACGGTCTTGCAGCGCACGGATCCATGCAGCGTAGATCAGCGGCTCGGGGAGGTGTTCGTTCATCTCGCCGTTCCATTCGGCAAGCAGGGCCAAGGCCCGTTGCCGTTGGCGTTCGGGCGTTCCTTCGGGGGCGGCATCGCCGGTAAACCAAAGGTCAGCGCCGATCAGCGGCAGGATAGACCGCGCGGTGGGGCTTACGGTATCAAGCTGGGCCTCGATAAAGCTGTCGCGGGTATGCACCTGACGGCTTTGCATCAAAAACTGCCACCTTTGGACGCGCTGTGTATCGCCCCAATCAAACGAGAGGTGGCGCGGGAAAGGCCGGTCGAGCAATTTATTGTTGGTATTGCCGACGATGCCACCAACCGGATCAACCGCCTCTGGATGATCGGCGCTTGGGTAAAATCCGCGCCACCGATTTTGCGGCAAATACCCCAATGTCGGCAGGCGGCCTTGGCTTAGGTGATCGGCGTCGCGGATCGGGAGGGCCCCGATGGTTTGCATCGCAATGCGCGTGCGATCCGCCAAAACCAGATTGAGGGAGGGGGCAACAAAGCTTTGGGTGGCAAGCAGACCCTCGCGGACGCTATGGGCCGACATAAGCGCCAAAGCCGACGACATCGACGGATCATCCCGCGACAGCGCCGTCCAGCCAATGGCGGTGACATGGCCGGGCGGGCGAATGGATCCAAGATTGTAATGTTCGGGTGTAAACACCACGCCGTTGCGGCTCCATTGCAGGCGGATGGTCACGCCCGGCTGGCCCTCAATATTGATGATCGACGAGCGGCTTTCGAACTCGGCCCAGCCATCCTCGATGCGATATTGATCGGGGTTTTGGGGGTTCACCTCTTCGATAAAGATATCGGCGTCGTCAACATAGCTTGCCGAGATGCCCCATCCCAAATCCGCCGAACGCCCCGATAGGATCAAGGGCATGCCGGGGATGGTGCTGCCGATGATGCCACCCTCGGACAGCTCGAGGCGGGCGAGGTACCAGATCGACGGCGCACTCAGGGCGACATGCGGATCATTTGCCAAAAGCGTGGAGCCCGCCGCCGAGCGGCCAAGGCTGGCGGCCCAGACGTTAGAGGCGCTGGCAAAGCCGCGCGGCGCCACAGGTGTCAGGGGGACGCGTTCAATCGCGCCGTAATCCCGCCCGGTGGGCAAGGCGGGGATAAGCGCGCTGTATTCCGGCAATGCCGCGACACCGCGCCCCGGCGCGAGGGGCAAGATATCATCAACGCGCGCATCGCCCAATATCAAGGAGATACGCGCCCGCAGCACCTCTTGTTCAAGGTGTGTGGCCCCTTGGAGGGCCAGCAGCTTGAGGATCGCGAGGCTATCGGCAGGCCGCCAAGGGGCGATGGCATGATTAAACAGCCACATCTCGGGTGCGCCGCGCCCACGCGCGCCTGCGTTGACCTCGGCCAACCAAGCGTTCACGCCGTCTGCATAGGCCTCAAGCGCCATAGCCCCTTGGGGGGTTTGATCGTCCACACTGGCCACGGCCGCGTTATAAAGATCATACCGCCGCATCAGCATATCAATTGGCAAAGTCCGTTCGCCAAACAGCTCGGACATGCGCCCTTGGACGGTGCGGCGCAGCATGATCATTTGCCACATCCTGTCTTGGCCGTGGGCATAGCCCAGACCAAAGAAAACATCCGCGTCCGTGCGGCCAAAAACATGCGGCACGTTGGCGTTGTCGCGTACAATTTCAACCGGGGCGGAAATCCCCGCCACTTGGGTGGTCGCGTCATAAACCGGCAAGGAGCGCGAGGCGAAATAATAGACCAAGGCAAAACACACAACGATCAGGACAATCAGCCCTGTGGCAATATTCAAAAGCCAACGAAACAAACGCGCCATCGTGATCCTATTTCTCGTCGTCGTCACGCACGGACGGTTGACGGTCCGGCGTGATCGTTTACCTGTTGCTACCTGTTTTATTTACAAAGCGCGAGGGGCTTGGACATGGCAAAAGTTGCATTCTTGGGGCTGGGGGTCATGGGATACCCGATGGCAGGGCATTTGGCACAGGCGGGGCATGAGGTGACGGTGTATAACCGCACCACATCCAAGGCCGAGGCTTGGGCGGCAGAGCACGGTGGCGCGGTGGCAACCACCCCTGGGGGGGCGGCCAAAGATGCAGATTTCGTGATGGCGTGTGTTGGCAACGACGACGATTTGCGCGCGGTGTGC
>JALZWD010000349.1 GCA_023300365.1 Flavimaricola sp.
ATCCTTTCAGGCCGGGCTTTGGCCCCAGTTGACCAGCTTATCGGTCAATGGCGCGCCATCGGACGGGCCGGGGCCGCGCATCGCCGCATCGATGCGGTCTTTGCCAACGACACCCCCGAGCCCGAGCGTATTCACCTCGCCGACCCCACAGGCCAGATCAGCGTGAACCGCCTGACCAAATTGGGCGCCGAAAAATCGGGTGGCGCGGACCGTGCAAAAATTCTCTCCGACGTCAGCTTTAGCCTCCAACCCGGCGAAGGCTTGGGTGTGATTGGCAATTCGGCGTCAGGTAAATCCACATTGGCGCGGCTTTTGGTTGGTGCGGCTCTGGCCGATGCGGGCGAAATCCGCCTTGATGGCGCGACCCCCGATCAATGGGATCCCCAGCGTTTGGGCCGCTCAATCGGCTATCTGCCGCAGATGCTTGAGATGCTGCCCGGATCCATCCGCGATAATATCGCCCGCTTTGATCCCGACACACAAGACGACGACGTGATCGCCGCGGCCAAGCTGACGGGCGTGCACGAGATGATCCTTGGCCTCTCTGATGGCTATGCCACACAGCTTTGCGTGCCCGGCGAGGCACAGCCGCTATCGGGCGGCCAGCTTCAGCGTCTGGGCCTTGCCCGCGCGGTCTTTGGCATGCCGGCTTTGGTGGTGCTGGATGAACCCAACTCTAATCTTGATGTGGCCGGCGACAAGGCCCTGACCCATACGATTGATACTCTGCGCAAGGCAGGCTCGGTGGTGATTGTCATGGCCCACCGCCCGTCGGCTCTTGCTGCGGTGGATAAATTGATGATCCTTGATGGCGGTGTGACCAAGCTGTTTGGGGATAAAGAAACCGTGCTCAAAGGCGGTCCTGCCGCCCCTGCGAAAGTGGTGGAAAAGGCCCCTATGGCGCCAACGCCAGCTCCGGTGGCTGCGGCACAACCAGAGCCTAATAAGGCCCCAAATCCACAACGCCGCGCAGCGCCGGGGATGCCACAACGCAAACCCACCGCCACGCTGTCGGATGCTGGCGTGATCACACCCACAAAACCTGCCGCACGGCCGCACGCGGCACCAGTGCCTGCCAAACAGGCGCTGCCAGCCGCCCAACAAAAGGCCGCAGCACCCGCCGACCTTCAAGGCAAAACACGCCCGGCCCAACCGCCTATGCCCAAAGGCCCGCGCGGCTTGATCCAAGACCGCAAGCCTATGGCGGGCAATGCCACACCCCCGCAAACCAAACCACAGCCACAGCCAAAGCCTCAATCGGCCAAAGCCGACGCCTTGTTGCGGCCCAAAGCACCACAGCCGTCCATGGCCGACCTCACCACCCCCAAAGCGGCGCCCCCCAAACCTGCCGATCCAACCAAGAGGCATAGCGCATGAGCATGTTGTCGCAAAACACCTCTGATGCGCCTGTGCGGCCATTGAACCGCGACCTGCGCAAACCAGCGCTTATTGGCGGCATTGGATTTGCCGTGATGGTTGGCGTGTTGGGCCTTTGGGCGGCGACCACGGTGATTTCTGGGGCTGTGATTGCGTCGGGACAGGCCATGGTGCAAGGCGACAGCCAAGTGGTGCAAAGCCTTGATGGCGGTGTGGTCGATAGTATCGCCGTCGAAAACGGGGATCATGTGGCCGCAGGCGAGGTGATGATGCGCCTTGACCCCACATTGCTTTCTATCAACCTCGATATTGCCAAGGGGCGTTTGGCCGGGGCACTGACCCGTCAGGCCCGCCTGTTGGCCGAACAACAACGGCTTGATACTCTTACGTTCAATTATCCCGCCCTGCCATTTGAACACCCCGACACCAGCGCCTATGAGGCCACAGCCCTTGAGGTGTTTCATGCCCGCCGCGCCGTCCTGACCGGCGGCCGCGAACAGTTGGCCGAGGTGTTCTTGCAATTTGAAAACCGTTTGCAGGGTCTAAATGGGCAAATTAACGCGACACAGGCCCAGATTGACCTGATTGATGGAGATCTGGCGAACATGCGCACGCTGGCCGATCAAGGCCTCGCGCGGCAAAGCCAAATGTCGGAGTTGCAACGCACACAATCCGAACTGAGCGGGCGTTTGGCCACGCTTGAGGCCGAGCTTGCGCAATTGGGCAATCAACGCCGCGATCAAGAAATGCAGACCCTCCAGACCGAACGCAGCTTTATGGAAGAAGTGGTCACCGACCTGCGCGACACAAGCGCATTGGTCGAAGAACTGACCCTCGAGATCGTCACCCATAGTGCGCAACTTGACCGGATCGATATTCGCGCGCCCGTCGACGGCATTGTCCACGAGATGCAAACCACCACCGTCGGCGGCATTGTGGCCCCCGGCGGGGTGATCCTTGAGGTGATCCCAACGGGGGGGGATGCCATGACATTTCAGGTACGGGTGGATCCGCATTCCATTGATCAGGTCTGGCAAGGGCAGGGCGCCTCGGTCACGCTGGCCTCGCTTGATCCACAAAACACCCCGCAACTTGAGGCGCGGGTGACACGTATCTCGCCCGATGTGGTGAGTGATCCGCAAACCGGCGAGCAATTCTACCGGGCCGTTCTGGCGGTGTCACAGACCGAGCTAGACCGTCTGGGTGGCGCCAATTTGGTGCCCGGCATGCCAATTGAGGCCTATCTTGAGACGGGTGAGCGCACGGTGCTGGCGTATTTGCTGCAACCGTTGAACGGACACCTGCGCCGGGCCTTCCGCGAGTAATCGTTAAATAAGTCTTAAGATTACCCGACAGGCTAGGAAAACTGCGCCTGAGCGGCTCTTGGCCGATTTGGGCCAGAGTTTTGGTGTTTCCATGGCACAACTGGAGGGAAATACGCAGCCTGGGTGCCGCGTGGCTTGTCCCCGCCAAAGCGCATACGCCATGATGCCTGCAATTGATCCTGTGATCGGCCCTGCCGCATCGATGGGACGCCACCGCCGCAAAGGCGGGGCATTTGAGGCTTGGGTAGGCATAAAGAGATATGACGAAGGTTTTTCGTAAAATGACGGCTGTCTGCGGGCTGGGGCTTGCGGTGTCGGGCTGTGCCCAACCGCTGGCGTATAATGCGCCGTCCTTCCCGTTTTTGCAGACCTATTCACATGTACAAGACCCGGCCCCGGTGCTGTTGAATAATGCCGCATGGTGGCTCGAACTTGAGGACCCAACCCTTAACCGTTTGATCGCCTTGGGCCTGCGCGACAACCTTGATCTGGCCGCGGCCCGTGAACGCGTGGAGCAAGCACAGGCCAATCGCAACACCATCAACCGCGGCTTCACGCTAAGCCCCTCGGCCGGTATCACCGCCGTCGGCACCGATAATACCGGGCCCGATATCACCGGCATGGCACAGGCGGGGCTGTCTTGGGTGCTTGATCCTTATGGGGCGCGGCGGTCGCAAGAAGAGGGCGCCGAGGCCCGTATCGTACAGGCCGGCGCCGAACGGGATGCCGCGCAATTGCTGGTGGTGTTCAATATTGCCACCGCCTATGCCCAACTGCGCTTTCAACAACGCACCGTGGAAATTAGCCAACGCGAGATGAACAATCGCAACGCCACATTGTCGCTGACGCGCACCCTGCGTGACGCCGATCAGGCCACGCGCCTTGAAACCGTGCGCAGCAGCGCGCGCGTTGCCGAAATTCGCGGCCGCATGCCCGCCCTTGAGGCCGCCGTCACCGCCACATTGCACGAGATCGCGGTATTAACAGGCACCCAACCGGGCGGTTTGCCCGCAGACCTCACCAGCCAGCTTGTCCATGGCTCAGGACAGCTGTCGCCACAGCTATCTCCGCAAGTGGGCATCCCCGCCGATCTGTTGCGCAACCGACCCGACATCGCCATCGCCGAGGCCGCCTATTACGCCGCCGTGGCGGATGTGGGTGTGGCACAGGCCGCCCTGTATCCGCGCCTGTCGCTTACGGGGGCGATCACGCTGAATGGTCTTGCAGGCAGTGCAAATGGCGCGGAGTATTTCTTTGGTCCGGTCTTAAACCTGCCCGACTTGCCAATTGGCACCACACGGGCCGCCGTTGAGGCGCGGCATTCCATCGCCCGCGAGGCGCATATTGTATGGAAATCCACAGTGCTCAACGCCATCCTCGAGGTCGAAACCGCCCTAAGCGATTATGACGCCACCCTAGCGGCCTTGGGGGCCGCCCATGAGGCCACAGCCCTGTATGCCGAAGCCCGCCGCCTGACCGGAGAAGTTTTGCGCAGCGGCGAAGGCACGCTAAGCGATCTCATCCTTGCCGAAGAAGCCTTTGATACATCCGAGCAAATCCACGCCGAAATACACCGCGACGCCGCGACCCAGTTCATCGCCCTCAACATCAGATTAGGGGCCGGACACGCAGTCGACGCCACAGACTTGCGGCCAACAGAAGGTCGGTAAAACAGTGATATTAAACAATAATTTAACATAATGTTGATTATTGGCCGCGCAATTTTGGCCAGGGCACATTCTAAACTGGGAAGCGACGTTTTCTTCGGGAACGCGGCTAAATCACAGGATGTCATCTGGGGTTGCGTGAATTTGAAAGAAGTCACTGGCGTCAATTTCTGCGGCGACTACGTCTGACAAAATAAGGCGCTCGCCTGACGTTGTGCGGAAGTTCACACTTGTTTGGCCATTATATGTCTGTTCGGTTCGGATCAGATCAGCATAGATTAACCCATCGGCGAGTGCGATCTTGTCTAGACCGTCTTCCCAATCCGCAATGGAAATTCCTTCATCCCCAAGACCAAACTGGAATACATCCGCTCCGGTGCCACCGCGGACAAACCAATCATTACCTGCGCCTGCGATGATATAATCATCGCCACCGGCCCCAAAGATATTATCCCTTTCTCCAAAGCCATTGATCCAGTCATCCTCGTTGGTTCCGACAATAGGATTAAGGTTGTCATCGCCAAAAAATTGGTTGCTGTATTCATCTGCATTGAAGTCATTGGCGATGCTAACCGTTATGGTGCCTGTGCTTACCCCGCCCTCGCCATCATCGACCATAAAGCCAAAACTATCTTGGCCAGCATAGTCCGGGTCAGGTGTATACAGATATGAGCCATCGGCATTCACTATCACGCTACCATTTTCAGGCTGTGCAGCATGATCGACAGAATAGTTCAGAGATATGCTGTCGATATCGGTTGCAGAAAGTTGCCCGCTTAGCGTCGTATCTTCATCTATTTCGGCCGTACCAGAGAGTGCGACGGGCGCATCATTGACCGGATCAACCGTGATTGAAACGATCGCATTACTTACCCCGCCCTCGCCATCACCAACCATAAAGCCAAAGCTGTCCTGGCCGGCAAAATTGGCATCAGGCGTATAAACGAAAGTACCGTCGGCGTTAATCACAACCAAGCCATTTGCCGCCGCAACGAACGGGTCGAATGAGTAGCTCAGAACATCCCGGTCTGCATCCACCGCCACCAATTGTCCCGCATGGTTGTCATCCTCGGCCACAAAGAAAGTAGCGGCCTCGGCCACAGGGGCATCGTTCACGGGGGTAACGCTGACTGCAATGCTCTGGCGGCTAATACTGCCCGCACTATCAGTCGCGATGAAACCGAAAAAATCTTCGCCAACAAAATCAGGATTTGCTGTATAGGTATAGGCTCCATTGGGCTCTATTTCGACACTGCCGTTCTCGGGGAGGGCGGCGGGGTCCAGTTCAAACACAATCGGATCACCATCAACATCAGTTGCGGCCAACTGGCTCGATACAGGTGTATCTTCTGCGGTCGTAACGTCCCCGCCAACCGCGACTGGGTCATCATTGACAGGCGCAACAGTGACTACAACGACCCCGCTGACACTTTCACCTCTTGTATCATTCACAAGATACCCGAAGGAATCCGTTCCAGAAAAATCCTGATAAGGGGTGTAGGTATAGGTTCCATCCGTTTCTATAGCAACAAAACCATTGACTGGCACAACCGCCGTGTCTGAGGCAAAGCTTAAACTATCCCCGTCAACGTCGGAAGCGACCAGCTGGCCGTTAATAAGCGTATCCTCGTCGGTCTGAGCGCTTTGTGTAATCGCATTTGGAGCATCGTTTTCCGCGACAACCGCGATTGAAATACTGCCCAAGCTGATGGCCCCCTGTGCGTCTTGCACAGTAAACCCGAATGTATCCACCCCAACAAAATTGATATCTGGTACATAGCTGAAGGATCCTTCTGCTGAGACGACCAAAGTCCCGTGTTGGGGCGTTCTTGTGTCGTCACTTTCAAAGGTAATCGCATCTCCATCTTTATCAACCGCCAGAAGTTGCCCATTGAAAACAGTGTCTTCCGTAACTTCTCCGCTCGCATTCATGACATCGGCGGCATCGTTTACTGGGTTGACCACAAGGTTCACAACAGCAGAGGCCATGCCGCCATTGCCATCAGAAACGACAAACTCAAAGCTATCAAGGCCCGTGTAATCGGTGTCTGGAATAAAGTTGAACACTCCATCCGTGGTGATACTCACGCTGCCATGCTGTGCAAGTGATGTTGGATCTACCTGATAGCTAAGCGCATCCGCATTAGCATCGCTCGCTACTAGTTGCCCGGAAATGACTTGGTCTTCATCTCCTTCAAAAGTCATGTCTGCGGTGTCCGGCGCATCATTCACGACGCTAATATATATAGATTGGGTCGCAGTAACTGTGCCGCCATGTGGATCACTAGCTATAAAGCCAAAGCCATCCGCGCCAGTGTACCCTAGATCTGGTGTATAGGTGAAAAACCCATCATGATTAAGGACCACCTGACCGT
>JALZWD010000350.1 GCA_023300365.1 Flavimaricola sp.
ACAAGGATCACGTGATTATAGATCACCTCGATGTTGTTCACCTCAAGCAAGGTGTCACTTTTGGCGTCATCTAGCATGTCATTCTCCTAGAATTCATTGGCTTTTTCGCGCAGGGCATCCGCGTCTTTCCACGCAATCGGCACTGTGCTGGCCACACTGCGGCCATGGTCGAACAAAATTTCGGTAACACAGGCATCAAACGTCCCGCTTGCGGCGTCTGCACCGCAACTTGAAATATCAACATCCGCAATCACACCGCGTAGTTCCCACCCGGGACGTTCTTCGGCAAAAGCGATGGTTTCGATGATGGAATCCCGTAGGACTTCATCCGCAAGGATTTCGGCAGACCGCGTAATATACCCCGGCAAAGTATCGGTAGCAGGTTGGTCAAACGGGGCGAGCGCACCATTCACAACAATCGTCGCATTCACGCGGATATCGCGCCCAGTCCGTCGGGCGGCAGCCGCACGTTCACTTTCCAAGGATTGGAAAAAAACGTGATCCCGAAGCCCGCCATCTGCATAAAGGTTGCCGTCGATGTTGCGCGGCGGAAACAACCCAGGGATCGCACCAGAAGCCATCACAGCCGCAACGATACAATCACGACGCGCCTGCGCCGGTGCGGCTGCATTTGCGATTGCGCCAATATTAAAGACCCGGTTTTCGGCCGTATCAATATTCACAGCAGAGATCAGCAATTCAGCACCATCCTCGCGGTAGCGGCGCGCGATATCTTCAATGAATTTATCAGAAAGCTGGCTTCTGAGGATCGTTTCTAATCCGGTCGGCCTTGCCAAAGACGATTGGAACGGTGCAAGGGCCAAAGGCAACCGTTCAAAAACATCTTCTTCTGCACCACCACGAAACACGTCCAGAAACGCATCATATTCTGACCCAACATACGGAACCGGTGAAAACGACGCGCCAGCGCTCACCCCTGTCACAAGGTCAAATTGAGGGCGCGGGGTCACTGGATTTTCAGACCAGCCCCGCAGAAAACCAGCACCAAATGCCCCGTATTGACCCCCAGAAGACAAGGTGAGCACTTCAAGTTCCACAGGGCCACGTCGTGTTTCTTGGATCGCCTCGGTAATCGCGTCAGCAATAATCACAGATGTGGTTTGATCAGCTTCCACTAATCGCGCGGTACTGGGCAAAAACGATGCCGGTGCGACGGCCTCTAGCCCCGTGCAAACCGTAGCGGGCGGGCGTTCAACTGTGCATCCAGCGATCGCCAAACAGGCAATCACAGCAAGGGAACGGCGGACAAACGAAGGCAAGGTCAGGGCAAACATCAGTAGAAATCTCAATCAGTTGTGACGGTGAACAGATCACCGCACATAGATGCCCGGCCAGCAAGGGGCCAGCCGGGCACATTCACGTTAGTCGCAACCAGGCGTGATGTTGTTCTCAGCCGCAAACGCGGCAGAGTCAGCCGCGATAAGCGGGTTCACAACGTCGCCATCGGCAGGGAAGAAGTCTGAAATCAGACCCCAAGTCTCGGTAGACGCATCCCACTGGGCCACAGCTGCAAGACCGTCACCACCGTGGTTCTGACATGTGACCGCAAATTCAGGACCAAAACCCGGAAGGCCCGCAGCGGCCATATCAGCCTCAGTGATTTCCAAAGCCTCCATCGCGTCACGCATCATCGCGGCTGTGATATCTGGTGTGCCGTTGGCTTCTTGCGCATCACCGGCAGCCTCAGCCGCCAAAAACGCCGCATACAAACCACGGTTATACAGAACCGATCCAACTTGATCGCCTGCACCAGCCGCTTTGCCAGTATTCACGACATACTCTTGGATCGCATCAAACACAGGGAAATCACTGCCCACATTGTGGAACGCGAGGGCCTTATAGCCGTTCGCCGCAGCACCCGCCGGGATCACGTCGTTTTCAGACCCAGACCACCAGATCCCCATGAAGTTCTCCATCGGGTAGCCAATGTTCGCGGCTTCTTGGACAGCCACTTGGTTCATCACGCCCCAGCCCCAGAACAAGATATAATCTGGACGCTCACGACGAATTTGAAGCCACTGGGATTTCTGTTCCTGACCCGGAAAATCGATCGCAATCGTGGACAGATCAAAGCCGTGCTTGTCAGACAAAGCCTCTAACGTCGGAATAGGCTCTTTCCCGTATGCACCGTTAAAGTGCAGCAATGTGATCTTCTTACCTTCCAGCGACCCATCGTTGAGATCAAGGAAGTGGTTCACGCCAGCAGAGGCCCCATCCCAATAGTTCACAGGATAGTTGAACGTATGGCGGAACACTTCGCCGTTCTTCGCAGACGTGCGGCCATAGCCCATCGTGTGAAGCGGAATGCCATCCACCTCCGCTTTCGGGATCAACTGATACGTGATCGACGTGGCAAGCGGTTGATATACCAACGCGCCAAGATCTTTGGTGGCTTCGTAGCACTCAACGCCCTTCTCAGCATTGTACGCAGTCTCACACTCAGGGACGCTCGTCAGAACGCCACCAATGCCGCCATCACGCTCATTGAGCAGCGTGAAATAATCAGCATAGCCATCGGCAAACGGAATCCCGCCCGCCGCAAAAGGGCCCGTGCGATACGACATCGACGGGAACACAAGTTCCGCCATCACAGGGCTTGCAGCCATCAGCGCGACCACACTTGCGGTCATTAACTTTTTCGTCTTCATCGGATATTTCCTCCCATTGGTTGTCCGATTTGGCGGGTCTTTTGCCCGCTCAATAATTCAATATGGAAACGGCCAAAGCCGTAACTTTTCCTTCGCCACGCGCCACAATTGCGCTAGGCCGTGCGGTTCTTTGATCAAGAAGAACATGATCAAGGCACCCACGATCACCAGTTGTAGATGGGCGACCAACTCCGTCGGCCAGCCAAACCAATCCACGCCTATGATCTTCAAGAACACAGGCAACACGACAAGGAACGCAGCCCCCGCGAAGCTCCCAAAGATCGACCCTAAGCCGCCCAAAATCACCATGAACAACACAAGGAATGACTTGGTGATGCCAAAACTATCCCCTGCCTCAACAGCGCCCAGATAGACCGCAAAGAACAACGCGCCAGAGATGCCGATAAAGAACGATGA
>JALZWD010000351.1 GCA_023300365.1 Flavimaricola sp.
TCGTCGGGCGACATCCAGCAAAGGCCCTGCCGCCCTTCTGCCGCCGCCTTGAGCGGGGCAGGAAACGCGACGCCAGTAAGCGCCGTGCAGGCTTTGCGAAGCTTGGCATTGCGCAAATCGCCGCGCAAAGAGATCATCCCACAAAGACCCGCATCACGGACAGTAACCCAGCCCTCCGAAACTTTGCCGCCCAGTTCTGTCACCGCTTCAGACATTTTGCTTTTCTCCGTCCTTGTCATAGAACACCGGATCAACAATTTTGGCCTGAACTTCACCGCCATCAACCTTGGGGAAAGTCACGACCTCGCCCATCCGTTTGGGTCCGTGCAAAATTAGTCCCATCGCAATTCCGCGATCCAGCGTCGGCGAATGATAGGTAGAGGTGACGCGGCCTTCGGTGTTGCGCTGCCCGTTGGCGTTCGTGCCCTCTGCGACCGCATAGGCCCCATCTGGAATAACCGATCCATCGAGGGTTTCGAGACCGACCAATTTCCAGCGATTTGGATCCGCCATATAGGCACGCTCTTGCGCCCGTTTGCCCAAATAGTCGTCCTTTTTCTTGGACAGGGCCCAATTGAGGTTCAAATCTTGGGGGATCACCGTGCCGTCCGTCTCATCACCGATCATGATGAAGCCCTTTTCGGCACGCATAATATGCAAACATTCGGTGCCATAGGGCATGACGCCAAATTCTTCCCCGGCCGCCATTAGGGCCTGCCAAAAGGCCAGCCCCTGCCCCGCATCCACGGCGATCTCATAGGACAATTCGCCTGAAAAACTAATGCGATACACGCGCACCTTAAAGTCACCGATTTGACCATCGGCCCACTGCATGAACGGCAATGTCTCTTTCGAAACATCCATCCCACCAAGCTTCTCAAGCACTTTGCGCGCATTTGGACCTACAACCGCAACTTGGGCGTATTGTTCCGTGACGTTGGTGACGTAAACGTCCCAATCCCACCACTCACACTGAAGCCAATCCTCCATCCAAGCGTGGATACGCTCTGCGCCGCCGGTGGTGGTGTGGCACAGCCATTCATCCTCGGAAATCCGCGCCACAACACCGTCATCGGACAGAAAACCGTTTTCAGAACACATCAACCCATATCGGCATTTGCCGATGGGCAGTGTGCTCATCATGTTGGTGTACATCATATCCAAGAACTTGCCCGCATCCGGACCGGAAACCACCAATTTTCCAAGGGTTGATGCATCAAGCAAACCAAGGGCTTGGCGCGTGTTCTTAACCTCGCGCATCACCGCGTCATGCACACTTTCGCCATCACGGACAAAGGCATAGGGACGCCGCCATTGGCCTACCGGCTCAAAATCGGCGTTTTGTGCCACATGCCAATCATGCATTGGGGTTTTGCGGACCGGTTGGAAAAGATCGCCCTTGGCCGCGCCGGTGATCGATCCTAGTGAAATCGGCGTGTAGGGCGGCCGGAACGTCGTTGTGCCCACATCTGGAATTGCCTTGTTCAAGGCTCCGGACAATGTGGCCAACCCATTGATGTTGCTCAGCTTCCCTTGATCCGTTGCCATACCAAGCGTTGTGTAACGCTTGGTATGTTCGACGCTCTCATATCCCTCGCGGGCCGCCAATTGCACGTCTGATACTTTGACGTCGTTTTGATAATCCAACCAGGCCTTCTCGCGCAGTGATCGCTTGGCGCCTTGCGGCATCATCCACACTGGCATCATCTCCGCTTCGGCGACCTCTTCCACCGACACTTTCGCGCCAGCATCGGCCATAACGGCGCCCGTCATCATGTGGCCGTTGGCAGAGCCCACAACACTGACAAAGCCGCGGCCATCTGCGCCCAATGGCGGACGTTCTGGATCGGGCCGGAACATTGCAAGGGCATCATCCCAAACCAGTTTCCCACCGCAGTGCGACCATAAATGCACAACCGGCGACCATCCGCCCGACATCGCGACCACGTCGCAGGCGATCTCTTCGGTCACAGACCCTTCGCCTGCTTGGGCACACACCGCGACACCCGTCACCCGTTTGCCGCCCAAAATCTTGGACACGGCCTTGCCCGCCTCAACCCGTATCCCCATCTCGCGGGCCCGCATGGCCCAAGGGCTGTCCACAACGGGCCGCGCATCGAGGATCACAGGGATATCGAGCCCTTCACCCTTTAGGATAATCGCCGTCCGGTAGGCATCGTCATTGTTTGTGACCACGACGGTTCTATCGCCGCAAGACACTCCAAAGTTCACCGCATAATCGCGGACCGCACTTGCGAGCATCACCCCCGGAATATCGTTTCCAGCAAAGGACAAAGGCCGCTCGATCGCCCCTGTCGCGGTGATCACATGATCCGCACGCACGTTCCAAAGCCGCTGCCGTGGCCCTGCCGCATCCGGTTCATGCTCGCGCACTTTCTCATAGCATAGAACCAAGCCATGATCATAAACCCCCGCCCCCATACAACGCAGGCGGATTGTTACATTCGGCATATTTTCAAGTGCTTCGACGGCGCTCTTCACCCATATGGCGGCATCTTTATCGTCGATCCGGCCACCATCAACCATTGCACGGCCACCCCATGCGGCGGTCTGTTCCACAAGCAACACCCGCTTGCCTTCGCGCCCCGCCTTTAGGGCCGCAACAAGCCCCGCAAGACCCCCGCCCACAACCAACAGGTCCACATGCATGTGGAAATGCTCATAAGTATCCGCATCGCGATCCTTGGGCGCGCGGCCCAAACCGGCAGATTTGCGGATAAACGGCTCATACACATGTTTCCAGAACGAGCGCGGATGGATGAACATCTTATAGTAAAAACCCGCCGGCAAAAATTTGGCCAGCTTGGTATTGATCGCGCCGACATCGAACTCTAGCGACGGCCAGTGGTTCTGACTTTCGGCCTCAAGCCCGTCAAACAGCTCCGTGGTGGTCACGCGCTGGTTCGGCTCAAACGCCGCGCCCCGCCCCATATTCACCAAACCATTCGGCTCTTCCGCACCGCTGGCCACAACGCCGCGCGGACGGTGATATTTGAACGAACGGCCCACCAACATCTGATCATTGGCCAACAAAGCGCTCGCCAAAGTATCCCCGGCAAAGCCCCGCATGGTCTTGCCGTTAAAGGTAAATTCCTGCGCCGTGCTGCGATCAACCAAACGCCCGCCGCGTGCCAAACGTGTGCTCATGAGAACGCCCCCCATGTCCAACCGGGCCGTTTGGCCGAAATTGCATCCTTGATCTTTTTCGGGGGCTCGGTGGTTTGCGCGCTATAGGTGCCGAACACCTCCAAGGTCATTGTGCACCGCGCCGCCAAGAACCACTTGCCACAACCATAGGCATGCCGCCAACGCTCAAAATGTACGCCCTTGGGGTTTTGGCGCGCAAATAGATATCCTTCAAAATCTTCATCAGAAGACCCCGGCCCGAACCGTTTCAAATGCGCCTCGCCACCGGGCGTCAACTCGGTTTCATCGGCATCCACGCCACAATAAGGGCAATGCAAAGTTATCATGGCAGATCGCTCCTCAGGCCCAGCGCGCGCATCAATGCGCCACTCCGGCGGCAACACTTTCGTCAATGAATTGGCCGCGCTTGAACCGCTCCATGGTAAAGGCCTCGGCCAATGGCCCCGGCGCGCCTTTGGCAATCAGCTCGGCCATGGCCCAACCACTGCCCGGAATGGCCTTAAAGCCGCCCGTACCCCAACCACAGTTCACAAACACGCCCTCAACTGGCGTTTTGGAAATGATTGCAGAACGGTCGCCCGTCATATCCACGATCCCGCCCCATTGGCGCAGCATCTTCAAACGCGACAACATCGGAAAGGTCTCAACAAGCGCGCGCACGGTTTCTTCGATATGATGAAACGAGCCGCGTTGGGTATAGTTGTTAAACCCATCTGTTCCGCCACCAATCACCATCTCGCCTTTGTCCGACTGGCTCAGATATCCATGCACCGTGTTGGCCATCACCACCACATCCATGCAGGGCTTAATCGGCTCAGAGACCAGCGCCTGAAGCGCGATGGATTCGACCGGCAGCTTAAAGCCCGCCATATCCGCCAAAACGCCCGCATGCCCGGCCACCACCATACCAAGCTTGTCGCAATCAATCGCGCCCTTGGTGGTCTCGACGCCAACCACCTTGGCACCCTCGCGGCGCACCCCAGTGACCTCGCACTGCTGGATGATATCCATGCCCATATCGCTACAGGCCCGCGCATAGCCCCACGCAACCGCATCGTGCCGCGCCGTGCCGCCACGTGCCTGCCATAAACCGCCAAGCACCGGGTAACGCGGCCCGTCGATATTCATAATCGGGCAAAGCTCTTTGACACGCGCGGGCGTAATCCACTCGGTCTGGACACCCTGCAACGCATTAGCGTGCGCCGTGCGCTGATAGCCGCGAATTTCACTTTGCGTTTGGGCCAACATAATCACGCCGCGCGGGCTAAACATGATGTTGTAGTTCAGCTCTTGGGAAAGCGTCTCATAAAGCGACCGCGCTTTCTCATAGATAGCCGCCGACGGATCTTGCAGGTAATTGCTGCGAATGATCGTGGTGTTGCGGCCTGTGTTACCGCCACCCAACCAGCCCTTTTCGATCACCGCGACATTGGTGATCCCAAAATTTTTGCCCAGATAATAAGCGGTGGCAAGCCCGTGCCCCCCGGCGCCCACAATGATCACATCGTATTTGCGCTTGGGCTGGGGCGAACGCCACGCGCGCTCCCAGCCTTGATGATGGCTCAGGGCCTGACGCGCGATCGCAAAGGCAGAATATCGCTTCATAAACGAATCCTTTAATGAGGGACCAACAGGGCTGTCTACACTAGATGACCGAGGCCACCCCATAGCAGGATACTGCCTGCGGCAAAACACACCTAAAATGCGACAAACGGCCTCGTGAACATACCGGGGGGTTTCGCCTTTGGCCTTGGACCACTACATACCCGATGAGTTAATTTACAAAGGTCCGGTCAAACCTATGCTCTTTTGGATCATCGTCACGGCCATTGCGGTCTTGGTCACGGTTTTGCTGGTGCTGCCATTCTTGCAAACGCAAACACCGCTCCAGGCCGGAAATGAAGACGTCGCACTCTACCGCGATCAATTGGCCGAAGTTGACCGCGATCTTGAGCGCGGCATCCTCGCCCCCCAAGATGCCGAGCGCACGCGCACAGAGATCAGTCGCCGCCTACTTGCCGCGGACAAGACATCCGGCGCCATCGTTCAATCCGCGCCCAGTGCCGTTAGCTTTGTCGCGATGGGTATTACCGCTGTGGGTCTTATTGGTGGATCGCTGGCGCTTTATGCGCATCTTGGCGCGCCGGGCCAGCCTGATATCCCCTTGGCCAGCCGCATCGCCGCAAGCGAGGATGCGCGGCAAAGTCGTATGGATCAACTTCGGGCCGAAAGCATCGCCGCGCAACTGCCCAACCGACCACAGGCAACACCCCAACAACAAGCCCGCCTCGACGAGTTGAACACCATCGCGGTCACGGATCCCAACGATATCGCAAATTGGACCCAAATCGTTAGCACCGCCGCCAATGCACAAAACTTCGCCGTCGCGGCACGTGCACAACAACAAGTGCTCGCCTTGGGCGCCAACCCAACCGATCCGGGCGAAAATATGCGCCTTGCGATTTTAATGATCCTCGCGGCCGAGGGCTATATTTCGCCAGAGGCCGAAACGGTTTTGAAAATCGTGCTCGAGGGTGACCCAACCAATATCGCCGCGCGCTACTACTACGGCCTGCTCTTTTATGAAACAGACCGCCCAGACCGCGCCTTTGCGCTGTTCCGCGATGTGATCAACGAAGGCACACCCGACAACCCATTTGTGCAAATGTCTGCCGATTTGGTTGAAGAAGCCGCTTTTCGCGCCGGGATCGAATATACTCTTCCGCCTCCCGCAGGCCCCTCTGTCGGCGATATCACAGCCGCCCAAGACCTGAGCGAAGAAGATCGAAACGCAATGATTTCGGATATGGTCAACCGGCTTTCGGACCGTTTGGCCAACGAGGGTGGTCCGGTCGAAGAATGGGCCCGTTTGATCAATGCCCTCTCTGTCTTGGGCGATACCGACCAAGCCCGCGCTATTTTGCTCGAGGCCCGGACCTTGTTTGCCACCTCTCCTGATGCCATGGAACAGCTTGATTTCATCGCAGTCACGTCGGGCTTGGCGGAATGATCTGCGACACGCCTGAGGATTTCGCCCAAGCCATTCCGCAAATGCAGGCCCTCGTTGGTCTCGACCTTGGCACAGTCACGATTGGTGTCGCGGTTTGTGATGCAATGCTCAGCGTCGCCACCCCCCTTGAGACGATCAAGCGTAAGAAATTTACCCTCGATGCCAACCGCCTGTTTGAGATCACGGCCCACCGCAACATTGGCGGCATTGTTCTTGGTTTACCGTTCAATATGGACGGCTCCGAGGGCCCGCGGGCGCAAGCGACCCGCGCATTTGCGCGCAATCTTGTCCGCCTGACGGATCTGCCGATCACATTTTGGGACGAGCGCCTGTCAACGGTGGCCGCCGAACGGGCCCTGCTTGAGGCGGATACATCACGCAAACGTCGCGCAGAAGTCATTGATCATGTGGCCGCAGGGTTTATCTTACAAGGATTGCTGGACCGGCTGGCCTATATGCGGAGCGCATCGTGACATCATCCGACGACATTTGGAAACGCGACGAAATTGATAGCCCTTGCATCAAAATCTGCGTCATCCATCCCGAGACGCGGCTTTGCACAGGGTGCATGCGCAGCATCGACGAGATCGGCGCATGGTCAAGTATGACACCTGAGACCCGCGCCTCTATCATGGCAGAGCTGCCCGGGCGCGTGCCACTCTTGGGCAAACGACGTGGCGGCCGCGCCGCGAGGCTTAACAAAAGTTAAGGTGCGCCAAGCCAATCGGCTGGGTTTGCCAACTGCGGCCGAAAATAAGCCACCGCACGTTGGCCCGGGCCCGCACGCCACGGCGCAACACCGTGGATCGCCAAACGGTGCACCAACACAGCCTCGCCCGGTTGCAATGGCACATCCACCGGTGCGCAACGCTCAAATACCCAACGCCGCGCTTGGGCGTAGCCTTCGGTCACATCCACATCCGCCCACTTGTCCGGATCAATTCCGCGGTACAACTCTACAAACGCCGCCCGAATGATCTCGTGGCTGCCCGGCCATATCACCAATGGCGCGGCTCCTTCCTCGGCCATATTCAAGGCAATCCCCAAAACAAAACTATGTGGTTCGCGCAAATACCGCCGCTTGCCCGGCCCCTCGGCC
>JALZWD010000352.1 GCA_023300365.1 Flavimaricola sp.
GACAGGCAAAACGCTCTCGCCGCGGCTTTCATGCTCGGCGATGATTTGCAAAAGGTATTGCCGGGTAAGATCGTCGCCTGACTTCAGATCAACAATCTGCACCTCGCGTCCCTCTCGAATGAACACCGCAATGTCCTCAAGGGTCACGTAATCGCTGGTTTCGGTATTATAGAGTCGGCGGCTGGCATAACGCTTAATCAACAGCGATTTCGTATTGGGTGCCACGGGTGCTCACTCCCCCATAATATTGCAGTGCCTGAGCAAGCCTAAGCCGCGTTTGCACAAAAAGAAAGAGCAGCCTGCACATGCAGACTGCTCGCTCACATAACAATGACGACAGATGGGAGAACCAATAGGGAGATAAAGGTCCGTCGTCAGTACTCAAACACGTCTCTTACTTCGCAGCAGCTTTCTTGGCCGCAGCAGTCAACTCTGTCGTTGCTTTCTTAGCAGCAGCAGATGCTTCTTCCGAGATGTCCTTGCCAGCGGCCATAACCAGCTCAAGCTGCTGTGTCTGGGCTTTTTTGGCGATCTCGGCAAAGGCTGCCATGTGCTCAGCAGCGCCTTCGGCGTATGCTGTGAAGAAATCAGTTACCGACTTGGCGTAGTCTGCTGGCTCTGTCTTGGCTGTGGCAACAGCAGACACCTTGGACAATGTGTCCTGCGCCCATTTGGCGGACAAGTCTGTCGATTGCTGAGCAGCGTCGATGGCAACAGCGGACATTTTCTCAGAGAGAACTGTCTGGTTCTGGAACATGCCTTCCATTGCTTTTGTGTCAACAGGGAACGCGCCCATGATGTCTTTGAAAGCGGCAGTGAAATCTGGGTTAGCTTTGGCCATGGTAATCATCCTTTGATACAGTGCGAGTGCTGGCTCGCTGAATTTCGATAAAGTTAATATGCATGCTGCAGTGCGGCATTTCAAGGGAAAATGCTGCAGCGCGGCAATAAAAATGCTGCGACCGCAAAATACCCTGCTTTTTGGCAGGCTTAGACCTTCGGAACCCTTGTAACATAGGTCCCCGGCGCGGGGCCCAACACCGGATTATCCGGCCCGCCCGGCATGCGTGCGGCGATTCTTTTGCCGGATTTACCCTGCAACCAGGCCTCCCACATCGGCCACCACGACCCCTCGTGGGCTGCGGCGGCCTTGCGCCAATCGCGCGCCCCAAGCGACAGGTCATCATGTGTCCAATGGCCGTATTTCACCCGCGTCGGCGGATTGATGATCCCCGCGATATGGCCCGATCCGGATAAAATGAATGTCTTATCCTGCGACCCCATCTTTTGCACACCAGCATAGCTCGAATGCCACGCGGCAATATGATCGCTCTCGCAGGCAATCGCACAAACCGGCACATTTACATCGGAAATATGCGCCACCTCTCCAGCAACCTTAAACCCTTTGGTCGCAAATTCATCCGTTTGGCAAAGCCCGCGCAAATACTCGACCGCCATCGTCGCCGGAAGGTTGGTGCCGTCCCCGTTCCAATACAACAAATCAAACGCTGGCGGCGCCTCCCCAAGCATATAGCTCTTGATCGCAGGCCCATAGATCAAGTCATTTGAGCGAAGGTAAGAGAACGTCCGCGACATATAAAAGGATTCCAACACCCCCTTCTCGGCCACTTCCGCCTCGATCCCATCCACAAACCCATCATCCAAAAACACGCCCACTTCGCCCTGATCGGAAAAATCCGTCAATGTGGTGAAAAATGTTGCCGAATTCACGGATGTATCCCCGCGCTTGTGCATCACAGCCAGGCTCAGCGAGAGGGTCGTGCCCGCGATACAATAGCCAATCGCATTCACCTTTTTGACGCTGCAAATGTTCTTGACCTGCGCGATGGCCGCCAAAAACCCCTCTTCCACGTAATCGGACATCGTCGTTTCGGCATAGCTCGCGTCGGGGTTCACCCATGACACCACAAACAGGGTGTACCCCTGATCCACAATCCATTTAATCAATGAATTTTGCGGCTTGAGGTCCATGATATAGAATTTGTTGATCCATGGCGGAAACAAAACAATCGGTGTTTCATGCACTGTTTCTGTCGTCGGCGTATATTGGATCAACTCAAACATGCGGTTGCGAAACACCACGCTCCCCGGTGTCGTGGCGATATTGCCCCCTACCTCAAACGCCTCAGGGTCTGCCAACGTCACCACCAAATCGCCGTCATGGGCCTCCATATCGGCAATCATATTCTCAAGCCCGCGCACCAGGCTCTCCCCCCCGGTTTCCACCGCGCGCTCAAGCGCTTCGGGGTTGGTGGCAAGAAAATTGGTCGGGCTAAACAGGTCAACAATCTGGCGCGAAAAATACTCCAGTCGTTTGCGTTCCTTGGGGTTCAGGCCATCCACCGCCCCCACCGCATTGGCCACAGCCTCCGCATTCATCATATATTGTTGTTTTACATAGTTAAAATAAGGATGTGTATCCCACATCGGATTGGAAAACCGGCGATCCTTGGGGCCGTCATCTTGCGGCACGGCAAGGGGCCCTTCGGCCATAACACGCCCCGCCTCCACATAATTTTTAACGGTTTTGGCCCAATAGCTCATCTGATGTTCGATAATCTTGCCCGGATTATGCACCATCTCTTGCACATAAGCCGCCCCGGCCTGAAGGAAGAGATTCGGCGACGGTCCGGCCAAGGGCGTCGGCACACTACGGCTTTGCTGCATCGCAGCCAAAAGACGCTGCGTAAGGGCCTCCACCCGCGCAAGGTTCTCTTCCAACTTTTCTAAATTTTGTGTGGTTTCCCCACCCTGTTCACGAGAATCTTCCATTTCGCCGGTTGTCATAAGACCCTCTCGTTCCTATTGTGCAAGTGCAGCATTTTTATCAACACCTCTCTTGGGGTGATGGTATTCGAACAATGCATGCTGTCCTTGGATCTGGAGTGCGTACCGTGAAGTATATGATGTCTTACGACCTGATGGAAAGTGCTCGAAACGCCAATCAATGGTGGGGTGCCACGGCCAAGGCGCTCGGATCCTTCCCGGCGATGTCGATGACATCCAACCCCGCGATCGATTGGATGACGGCTTGGGGCACGGTCATGGAGCGCTCGTTTGACCGTATGGATGCCCGCCCCGGTTGGAACATCCCCTCTATCACCGGCCCTTCTGGCAAAGACCACGTCGTTCAAATCGAGACCATCATCAGCCGCCCCTTTGGCGATCTGATCCACTTCACCACCCCCCACCGCCAAGCCCGCAGCAAACGCGTGCTCCTCGTTGCGCCAATGTCCGGCCACTATGCGACGCTGCTGCGCAAAACGGTGATTTCGCTTTTGCCTGATTGCGATGTCTATGTCACCGATTGGCACAACGCCCGCGACATCCCCGTCTCGGAAGGCAAG
>JALZWD010000353.1 GCA_023300365.1 Flavimaricola sp.
GGCGTCTTTCAATCGGTTTTCCCGATCAAAGACTTCAATGAGACAGCTGTTCTTGAGTTCGTAAAGTACGAACTTGAAAAGCCAAAGTATGACGTTGAAGAATGTCAGCAACGTGACATGACATATTCAGCCCCGCTGAAAGTCACATTGCGCCTGATCGTTTTCGATGTGGATGAGGACACAGGCGCTAAGTCTGTGAAAGACATCAAGGAACAAGACGTCTTCATGGGTGACATGCCTTTGATGACACCAAACGGGACGTTCGTCGTGAACGGCACCGAGCGTGTAATCGTTTCCCAGATGCACCGCTCCCCGGGCGTGTTCTTTGATCACGACAAAGGCAAAACCCACTCTTCTGGTAAGCTTTTGTTCGCATGCCGGATCATTCCTTACCGTGGCTCATGGCTTGACTTTGAATTCGACGCCAAGGACCTTGTGTTCTGCCGGATTGACCGTCGCCGTAAGTTGCCTGTCACAACGCTTCTGTATGCCCTTGGTCTTGACCAAGAGGGCATCATGGATGCGTACTACAACACCGTCGATTACAACCTCGACAAAAAGGGCCAAGCTTGGACGACAAAGTTCTTCCCAGAACGCGTCCGCGGCACACGCCCAACTGAAGATCTTGTCGACGCGGCAACTGGTGAAGTCATCGCCAAAGCTGGTGAGAAAGTTACACCACGTTCCGTCAAGAAACTCATCGACGAAGGTAAAGTCACTGATCTGCTGGTTCCATTCAGCAGCATCGTCGGCAAATTTGTTGCCAGTGACATCATCAACGAAGAAACCGGTGCGATCTATGTTGAAGCTGGCGATGAGCTGGTTCTCGAGATGGACAAAGACGGCGACGTTATCGGCGGTACGCTGAAGGACCTCGTTGACGCGGGTATCAAGACGATCCCAGTTCTGGACATCGATAACATCAATGTCGGCGCTTACATGCGCAACACGATGTCGGCAGATAAAAACATGAACCGCGAAACCGCGCTCATGGATATCTACCGCGTGATGCGTCCGGGTGAGCCACCGACCGTTGATGCGGCGTCTGCGCTGTTCGACACATTGTTCTTCGATTCAGAACGTTATGACCTGTCTGCTGTTGGTCGCGTGAAGATGAACATGCGTCTTGATCTGGATGCCGAAGACACCATGCGCACACTGCGTAAGGAAGACATCGTATCTTGCATCAAAGCGCTTGTTGAATTGCGTGATGGCAAAGGTGACATCGACGATATTGACCACCTTGGTAACCGTCGTGTCCGTTCCGTTGGCGAACTGATGGAAAACCAGTACCGTGTTGGGCTGCTCCGCATGGAGCGCGCGATCAAAGAGCGTATGTCATCTGTCGAGATCGACACTGTGATGCCGCAAGACTTGATCAACGCAAAACCAGCTGCGGCTGCTGTGCGTGAGTTCTTTGGGTCTTCCCAGCTGTCACAGTTTATGGACCAAACGAACCCACTGTCCGAAGTCACGCACAAGCGTCGCTTGTCCGCGCTTGGACCTGGCGGTTTGACACGTGAACGTGCGGGCTTTGAGGTACGTGACGTTCACGCTACTCACTACGGTCGTATGTGCCCGATTGAGACACCGGAAGGGCCAAACATTGGTCTGATCAACTCACTTGCGACATTTGCGCGTGTGAACAAATACGGTTTCATCGAAACACCATACCGCAAGGTTGTTGATGGCAAGGTCACAGACGATGTGTCCTACATGTCCGCGACCGAAGAAATGCGTCACACTGTGGCACAGGCCAACGCTGGCTTGACCGAAGACGGCGTGATCATCAACGATCTGGTCTCTACACGTAAGAACGGCGACTACACGCTGTCCCCACGTGAAAATGTTGACCTCATCGATGTTTCACCAAAGCAGTTGGTGTCCGTTGCGGCCTCTCTCATTCCGTTCCTTGAGAACGACGATGCGAACCGGGCCCTGATGGGATCAAACATGCAGCGTCAGGCTGTTCCATTGCTTCAAGCCGAGGCCCCACTTGTTGGGACTGGGATCGAAGAAGTTGTGGCGCGCGACTCTGGTGCGGCGTACATGGCGAAACGTGCCGGTATCATCGACCAAGTTGATGCCCAGCGTATCGTTATCCGTGCAACCGAAGACCTTGGTCTTGGTGATGCGGGCGTCGACATCTACCGTATGCGCAAGTTCCAGCGGTCTAACCAAAACACCTGCATCAACCAGCGTCCGTTGGTTAAGGTGGGCGAAAAGGTTATCAAAGGTCAGGTCATCGCAGATGGTCCGTCCACTGACATGGGTGAACTTGCCCTAGGTAAGAACGTGATCGTCGCGTTTATGCCTTGGAACGGTTATAACTACGAAGATAGTATTCTGATTTCTGAGCGTGTGACACGTGACGACGTCTTCACTTCGATCCACATCGAAGAATTCGAAGTCGCCGCCCGTGATACGAAGCTTGGGCCAGAGGAAATCACACGCGATATTCCAAACGTTGGTGAAGAAGCACTGCGCAACCTCGACGAAGCAGGTATCGTGTATATCGGTGCTGAGGTTGGGCCTGCGGATATTCTGGTTGGTAAGATCACACCAAAAGGCGAAAGCCCGATGACTCCAGAGGAAAAACTCCTCCGGGCCATCTTTGGTGAGAAAGCATCTGACGTGCGTGACACGTCTTTGCGTCTGCCGCCGGGTGACTTTGGTACAATCGTTGAAGTCCGTGTGTTTAACCGCCACGGCATCGAAAAAGACGAACGTGCGTTGCAGATTGAGCGTGAAGAAGTTGAACGCTTGGCCCGTGACCGCGACGATGAGTTGGTCATCCTTGACCGGAACATCTACGCGCGTCTGCACGATATGATCGTTGGCAAGAAAGCTGTCAAAGGTCCTAAAGGGTTCAAAGCGAACTCTGAGGTGACAGAAGAAGCGCTGGCTGAATTTGGTCGCGGTGCGTGGTGGCAGTTTGCCCTTGAAGCAGAAGGCGACGCGCAAGTCGTCGAAGCCCTGAACGAGCAGTACGAAGCGCAAAAGCGCATGATGGATGCCCGTTTTGAAGATAAAGTCGAAAAAGTCCGTCGTGGGGATGACCTGCCGCCGGGTGTGATGAAGATGGTTAAAGTCTTCGTTGCGGTGAAGCGTAAGCTGCAGCCGGGCGATAAGATGGCCGGTCGTCACGGCAACAAAGGTGTTATTTCCAAGGTTGTACCTATGGAAGACATGCCATTCCTCGCGGATGGGACACCTGTCGACTTCTGTCTGAACCCGCTCGGCGTGCCTTCACGTATGAACGTTGGTCAGATTCTTGAGACACACATGGGCTGGGCCGCACGCGGTCTGGGTATCCAAGTGGACGAAGCTTTGGGTGAATACCGTCGTTCCGGCGACATGACTCCAGTGCGTGACGCAATGAAGATCGTCTATGGCGGCGATGTTTATGCCGAAGGTATCGAAGGCATGGAGCAAGAAGACCTGCTCGAAATCGCTGGCAACGTCAAAAGCGGTGTTCCAATTGCGACGCCTGTTTTCGATGGGGCCAAAGAGGCTGATGTGAACGATGCGCTGACACGCGCTGGTTTCGACACCTCTGGTCAGTCGGTTCTGTTTGATGGCCGCACGGGTGAGCAGTTTGCCCGCCC
>JALZWD010000354.1 GCA_023300365.1 Flavimaricola sp.
AGCGCCGCAGTTGCACAGCAGCTAGCATAAAATTACGGCAATTGTCAGGTTGTCTTGTGCAGGTTGTCACGAGATTACGGCATACATCCAAAAGTCTAGTGCAAAAAAACCAAAAGACTTTAGAAAAAATTTGAAAAATCAATGCTTTACGATTTTTAGTGGCCTGTGCCGCGGATGACGACGCGAATGGTCGCTAACAATAACTTTATGTCTGTGATCAGGGTCAAGCGGCGATCATATTGGGCGTCAAACCGGGCGCGATTGGCAAAACTGCTCTCGTTGCGCTTGGAGACCTGCCACATCCCGGTGATGCCAGGGCGCAGATTATAATAGGCTGTACCTGGATACATCGTTTGTTGTTCGGGCATCATTGGCCGGGGGCCAACAAGAGCCATGTCGCCCTTAAGCACGTTAAAAAGCTGGGGCAGCTCATCAAGAGATGACTTGCGTAAGATACGTCCCAATTTTGTGATACGTGGATCATTCTTAAGCTTTTGAGTGCGGTCCCATTCGGCGCGCGCCGCAGGATCAGCCTCAAGATGGGCTTCTAGGGTCTCATCCGCATTTCCCGTCATCGACCGCAGCTTCCACATCGTATAGACGCGTCCGCCCAGACCTATCCGTTCTTGTGAATAAAAGGCCTTGCCGCCTTGCATTTTGATTAGCAACGCCAAGGCCAGCACAACGGGAATAACAATCGGCGCAGAGACCAGGATGATAAGCGTGTCCAAAATGCGCTTAACGCCAAACCGATACAGTCGCAGAGGACGCCGGGTCCGGCCTTGGAGTGAATCTGCGGAACTAAAAATTAATGTCTGCGCTGTGACACGAACAGGGGTCGCAGTTTTGGGCATGGTGTCCGGAGTGGCAGTCATTTTATCTTCAAACCTCGTACTCAGTCCCAACGGTCCCGAAATTGAACCAGCAATGCTCACATAAGCCCTAAATATTTGGCCCACTTCCAAAGTATCAATCTATGTGTCAGCAAACCCCCTTCACCAACACCGCCTATTTTAAGGGGCGCGGGTCGTTTGCGCAACGAATTTCAGACAAAATTTGGCCACATTGCCGGCAAAGCCACGCGCCGCAGGCATATTGGGCCAAGTTACGCCGCTTTTATGGTCCAACCATATAAAAAATTGGGGAAATTAGGGTGTGTGGGCGACTATTCCTCAAAATCTGCACAAGCGCTCGGTTGCTTCTGCGCTGTTGTCTACGCGACACACTAAGGGATCAACGAGGGCTTTTGGTCCGGACGCTGCCAAACAATGATCTCAAATAGCCAAACTATGGCCCTCATTGCTTGGTAGCTGTGCAGTATTATTTGGCGAAAACGCCACCAACGCAGTGTCAGGACGATTATGGGCAGTACCTTAGATATTTACACAGCACACTTTGGCTTGACCGAACGGCCCTTTAGCTTGGTTCCTGATCCCGATTTCCTGTTTTGGTCTGACCACCATCGGCGTGCGTTTTCCATGCTGGAATACGGCATCCTCACACGCTCCCCGATCACGGTGATCACCGGCGAAGTGGGCGCAGGGAAAACCACGCTCTTGCACCACCTGCTCAAGTCGGTGGATGAAGACGTGCAGGTGGCAATGATCTCCAATGCGCATCAAGACCGCGGCGAATTGCTCCGCTGGACCTTGCTGGCGCTTGATCAACCCGCAGATTCCGATGCGAGTTATGTAGAGCTGTTTGCTCAATTCCAGGAATATTTGATCGCAGAATATGCCCGTGGACGCCGCGTCATCCTAATCTTTGATGAAGCCCAAAACCTCAGTCGCGAAGCGCTTGAAGAGCTGCGCATGTTCACCAATATCAATGGCAACAAAGATGAATTGGTACAATTGGTTCTGGTCGGGCAGCCTGAATTGCGCAGCTTGGTTTTGCGTCCAGATCTGCGCCAGTTCGCGCAACGTGTGGCCGCGTCTTTCCACCTGACTGCAATGACTGCATCGATGGTCAAAGATTATATCAATCACCGGCTAGAGGTGGCGGGAGCAGATCGTAACATCTTCCAAGCGCCGGCGTGTGAATTGATCCACGAGACCACCGAAGGAATCCCGCGGTTGGTCAATCAGCTGTGTGATCTTTCGATGGTTTATTCCTTTACTCGCGGCAGTCAAAACGTGACCCGCGCAGTTGTTGAACAAGTTCTCGAGGATGGCGTCTTCTTTGGAGGCGGCCTCAAGGCCAACACGCCTCCTGTGGCGATCCATACCCAACAAAAACAGGCTGCAAAATGAACTTAGATTTCCGGTTTTATTTTTCGCTGTTTCTGCGGCGTCTTCCCTATTTCTTGGTATTTCTGGCCCTAGGGTCTGCAACCGGCATCACTTTGGCGGCGGTGCTACCTCCGGTCTACCAGGCCGAAGCCCGCTTGCTGGTGGAATCGGCGACAATTGACACTGAGACAGGCACGGCGGTTGATCCCCAGACCCGTTTGGAGATTATTCGCCAGCGTGTTCTGACCCGAGACAGTATCATTGAGATGGTCAATCAACTGGACGTTTATGCTCCTGAAGAGGGAGAGGTGCGTGAACGGATCCCCACCGATGAAATCGTCGAGGATATGCGCGAACGGATCAGTGTTAACGTAAGTGGCTCCGCGGCTCAGCGTGGCTCGGATGGAGCAACAGTTGTATCATTGGGCTTTAGTGCTCCAAATGGCCGCTTGGCTGCGGATGTCACCAACGAGGTGGCTGAACTGTTCATGACACTTAATGAGCAAATCGTCGGTGGCGGTGCGAATGCAAACGTCACTTTTTATCGTGGTCGGGTGGATGATCTGGACAGCGAATTAGCTGAGCAGGGTGCGCGGATCCTTGAGTTTCAAAACGCCAACCTCAGTAGCCTTCCCGACAGTATTGAATTCCGCCGCAGCCAACAGGCAGCAGCACAAGAGCGTCTTTTGGATTTGCAACGTGATGAAACCCGCCTACGTGACCAGCGCGACAGGTTGGTACGTATATATGAAGAAACGGGCAGCCTTGGGACGTCTGAGCAAGACAATGCGCAACAAACCCCCGAGCAACGCCAATTGCAGCAGCTTACTCTTGAACGTGATGGGATGTTGTTAACACTGGCGCCGACCCATCCGCGTGTCCAATTGCTAAGTACGCGGATCGGAGCACTGGAGATTCTTGTGGAAGACCAATTGGGGGGCGATCTAGAAGAGGATGGTCGGTCAGGGCAATTGTCGGAATATGAGTTGCGCCTCGCGGATCTTGACGGTCAATTGAGCTTTATTTCTGATCAACAAAACCAGATACGCGCCGAGCTTGAGGGCCTTCGTGAGACAATCGAGGCCACACCAGCCAATGCGATTGCCCTAGAGACGATGCAGCGTGACTACTCAAATACGCG
>JALZWD010000355.1 GCA_023300365.1 Flavimaricola sp.
CCGCACCAACCGCCGCGCCCAAAAATCGGTCAGGAAGCCGTAGCGCTTTTGCAATCCCGCAATCAACGCCGGCACACCGTCTACCGGAAAGTTCCCCCCCGGCAAGGCCACGCCCGCCGTCCAATGCCCGGGCATATCGCCCAGTTTGGTGGCCACCTTGTCCATCGCGTCTTCGGCCAGCTTGCGGTATGTCGTGATCTTGCCGCCAAAAATATTCAGGATCGGCGCGCCCTCGTCATTCACCTTAAGCACATAATCCCGCGTCGCCGCCGTCGCCGACTTGGCCCCGTCATCATACAATGGCCGCACACCAGAATAGCTCCAAACGATATCATCCACCGTAATATCAATCTCGTCCTTGAAATATTCATTCACGAAATCAATCATATAGGCCTGCTCCTGGGGGGAGCATTCCGGCTTTACATCCGGGTCATTGTGCTCGGCGTCGGTGGTGCCGATCAATGTGAAATCCGTCTCATAGGGAATGGCAAACATGATCCGCCCGTCGGTCCCTTGAAAGAAATACGCCTTGTCGTGGTCAAACAATTTGCGCGTCACGATATGACTGCCGCGCACCAAACGCACATCCTCGGTGCTATCGACATGCACCTTTTGATGGATAATATCGCCCACCCACGGCCCCGCCGCGTTGATGATCATACGCGCGGTCTGCGTCCATGTCGCGCCGCTGTCTTGATCCTCAATATCAATGTGCCAAATTCCGTCCACGATCCGCGCCGCGTTCACTTTGGTCCGCACCATAATCTTGGCGCCACGCATCTCGGCATCGCGGGCATTCAGCACAACAAGCCGTGCATCCTCGACCCAACAATCGGAATACTCGAACGCAAACTCAAACTTATCCTCAAGCGGCGCCCCAATCTCGCGGTAGGCCAAATCAACCTTCTCGGCTGCCGGCAAAATCTTGCGCCCGCCCATGTGGTCATACATCAACAACCCAAGCCGGATCAGCCACGCGGGCCGTCTGCCCTTCATCCACGGCATCACCGTGCCAAGGATTTTTGACGTCGGCGTATCCGCCTCAAACCGCATGTCTTTGTGATAGGGCAACACAAACCGCATCGGCCACGAGATATGCGGCATTGCCCGCAATAATGTCTCGCGCTCGGCCAAAGCATGCCGCACCAGATTGATCTCGAAATATTCCAGATACCGCAAACCACCGTGAAACAGCTTGGTCGATGCGCTCGACGTGGCCCACGCCAGATCGTTCATCTCGGCCAATTGCACGGACAAACCCCGCCCCGCCGCATCCCGCGCGATGCCTGCGCCGTTGATGCCACCGCCGATCACAAACAGATCCACCGTCTCGGTCATAAATTCGCTCCTCATCTTCGTCTCTTGCATACAGATATCCCCGCTTGCCTAAAACGGGGAAACCAACGCGTGTTCCTGCCCCTACACGATCGCCTCAAACAACGCCCGCGTATTCGCCTGCGTCATCGCAACCGGATTGCCGCCCACGCTTGGATCGGCCATGGCCCCCGCGGTCAGCGCCTCCAAATCGGGGTTCGTCACGCCCAATTCCGTCAGCGTCGCGGGAATGCCCAACTGCGCATTCAACCTGTCGACATAGGCGCAAAATCCGTCAAACCCGCCCGCAATCCCAAGGTATGCCGCCGCCATCCCAAACCGCTCGGCAATCGCGCGCGCGTTAAACTGCAACACGGCGGGCATGCACACCGCGTTGGTGGTGCCGTGGTGCGTATGATGCATCGCGCCAATCGGGTGGCTAAGGGCATGGATCGCCCCCAACCCTTTTTGAAACGCCGTGGCCCCCATCGCGGCGGCCGACATCATCTGCGCACGCGCCTCAATGTCGGTCCCATCCGCATAGGCGCGCGGCAAAAAGTCCTTCACCAAACGCATCCCCTCAAGCGCGATCCCTTGGCTCATCGGATGGTAATGCGGGCTCGAAAACGCCTCGACGCAATGGGCAAAGGCATCAAGCCCGGTCCCGGCGGTGATAAACTGGGGCATCCCCACCGTCAGCTCGGGATCACAGATCACCACAGAGGGCAGCATCTTGGGATGAAAGATAATCTTCTTCGCCGCCAACCCGGTATGCGTAATCAGGCTCGCACGCCCCACTTCCGATCCGGTGCCCGCCGTTGTGGGCACGGCCACAATCGGATGAATGCCACCCACATCCGCACGGGTCCACCAATCGCCGACATCCTCAAAATCCCAAAGGGGCCGCGTCTGTCCGGCCATCAACGCAAGGCATTTGGCCAGATCAAGCCCCGATCCGCCGCCAAAACCAATCACCCCGTCATACCCGCCATCGCGGTACACCGCCAAACCGGCCTCGACGTTCTCGCCCGACGGGTTTGGGTCCACATCCGAAAACATATCCCCGCCAAGCCCCGCATCCTTGAGCAAGGTGCGGGTGCGCGCGGTGATCTCCATCTCGGCCAGCCCCTTATCCGTCACGAATAAGGGCCTTTTGATCCCAACGCTGGCACAGGCATCGGCAATCTCAACAATGCGCCCGGCCCCAAAACGGATCGGCGTGGGATAGTTCCAATTTCCACTCAACGACATATTTAGGCCTTCTCAAATCCACGGGCGATCTCGTAATCGGTGACCACTTGGTCAAACTCTTCGATCTCCCACTCCGCCGCGCGTGCGTAATGCGCCACCACATCCTCGCCCATCGCGTCCTTCAACATTTCAGACCCTAACAAGGCCTCGCGCGCATCCCGCAAAGTGCGCGGAATATGCGGCGCATCGCTGCCGTATGCATCCCCCACATAAGGGTCGGCCAACGCCAGCTTTTCCTCAATCCCCTTGATCCCCGCAGCAATCACCGCGGCCTGCCCCAGATAGGGGTTCATATCGGCACCGGGCACACGGCATTCCACGCGCACACCATGCGTCCCCGCACCACAAAGCCGGAACGCCGCCGTGCGGTTATCCACCGACCAGATGATCTGCGTCGGCGCAAAAGTACCTTTGGCAAAGCGCTTATAGCTGTTGATATAGGGTGCCAGAAAATAGGTAATGTCGGGCGCATAGGCCAGCAATCCGGCCATGAAATGATCCATGAGTTCGGATTTTCCATGCGCCTTATCAGGGTCTACAAAAGCGTTTTTGCCATCCTTGAACAG
>JALZWD010000356.1 GCA_023300365.1 Flavimaricola sp.
CGGTGGCCCAAAGGATTTGGCTGTATTGCATCGGGGCCACGATCACCGCCTCGCCGGATTTATAGGCCGCAATGATAATCAAACCACCCGCCGTGCCAAACAAAGCAATCACGCCAAAAAGGCCAAGGTGTTCGACAGGTACCGGTTGATAAACAAACGGCAAGGCGCAGGCCATCAAGACAAAGTTGCCGATCATGGGATAAAGCATGATCACGACAGGGCGTTCTTCGGCCCCGATTTTGCGCAAAACAACCGAGGCAAACGCCGACCCAAATGCGGCAACAAGGGCCGCAGCATGCCCAAGGCCCAGATCGGTTGAACCGGGGCGCAACACCACAATAACGCCCGCAAGCCCGATTAAAACCGCCACCCAACGCCGCAAGCGCACGGTCTCTCCAAGGATCGGGATCGCCATGACGGTGATAAGCAATGGAGCCGCAAAAAGGATCGCATAAACTTGGGCCAATGGCAGAACGGTAAAGGCATAAAACGCCGAAATGCCGGTGCACAGGGCCGCCAAGGTGCGAAAGCCCACCCACCAAGGATGCACCGGCAACAACGTGCCGGGTGTCTTGTCGCGCATCAACAAAAGCAGGGCCAAAGGAAAGCTGAACAACACCGAGAAAAAGATCAACTGAAACGGTGAATAAGAGGCACCCATCAATTTAACGATCACATCGTGGCTTGCGTAAACCGCAAACGCCAGCAGAGCGAGAAGAGCACCTTTGGCGTTTTCTGTCATATCGTCAGCTTTCGATTTTGGGGTGGTGGATACACGGGTCAGTATCCACCAAATTGGTTAAATTTGCCTGCATCCCGATTAAGCAGCAGCGCCAAGAGCGGCAAGGATTGCGTCGCCCATTTGCGTGGTGCTGATCGGTGTGCCGCCCTCTGGGCCCATCAAATCAGCGGTGCGTGCGCCATCAGCCAAGACTTTTTCCACGGCATTTTCCACCATCGTCGCCTCGTCGCCCATATCAAACGAATAACGCAGGGCCATCGCAAACGACAAGATACAGGCAATGGGATTGGCTTTGCCCATTCCAGTGATGTCAGGGGCCGAGCCATGCACGGGTTCGTACATCGCCTTGGGGCGGCCATTTGCCATCGGCAGGCCAAGCGAGGCGGAGGGCAACATACCAAGCGACCCGGTCAGCATGGCTGCGCAATCCGACAGAATGTCGCCAAACAGATTGTCGGTATAGATCACATCAAACTGCTTGGGCGCACGGACAAGCTGCATGGCGCCATTGTCGGCGTACATATGGCTAAGCTCTACTTGGGGGTAATCAGCCGACACTTCCGTCACCACATCACGCCACAAAATACCGCTTTCCATCACATTGGCTTTTTCCATTGAACAAAGCTTTTTGTCACGCTTCATCGCAAGCTCAAACGCCGCGCGTGCGCCGCGCTCAATCTCGGCCTCGGTATAGCGCTGTGTGTTCACCCCAACGCGCATGTTGTCTTCGATGTGGATACCGCGCGGCTCGCCAAAATAAACCCCCGAGGTCAGCTCGCGGACGATCATAATATCAAGGCCCGCAACAAGTTCGGGCTTGAGGCTTGAGAAATCGGACAAGGCGTCAAAGCACTGCGCGGGGCGCAGGTTGGCAAACAGGTCCATCTCCTTGCGCAAGCGCAGCAGGCCGCGCTCGGGCTTTACCGAAAAATCAAGGTCGTCGTAGGCCGGGCCACCAACGGCCCCAAGCAATACCGCGTCCACCTCTTGGGCCTTGTCCATCGTTGCATCCGCAAGCGGCACACCGTGTTTGTCATAGGCGGCACCACCGACAAGATCCTCCGAGACGTCAAACGTCACGCCGCGATTGTCACCCATCCAAGAGATGACCTTTTTCACCTCGTCCATAACTTCAGGGCCAATGCCGTCACCGGCAAGGATAAGGAGAGAGGGGTTTGCCATTGCTGTGTCCTATGCGATCAAAAAGGTTGGCTGTGGGGTAAAGCGGCGCTTGCATGGGGTCAAGGCGCGCTGGCGTACCAACAGCCTCAACGGTCTGCGCCGCCACCTGATTGGCCGAGGCGCCGTTGCGATACACGCGCCTAGCGGGCGATATCCACCCAAACAAGTTTGTGCACACCCGCGCCAAGGCCATCATCGCCGAGCAGGGCCGCCGCCGGATCGTCCAAGGCGGGCCAAAAAACACCCGCATCGATGATCTGCCAATCGGCTGACGGCAAAACATAACTGACCCTGAGGTTGCCGGGCTGTCCGTCGGGCCAATCGGCGGTGTCCATGGCCTGCGGTCCGCTATGGCCCGGATCCGCCGCCTGCGCCCCGCCGAGGCTATTGGGGCGCGGATCACTGAGGCGCGGGTCTTGCAAAAACGTCGCCATCGCATCGGTAAACCCATCGCCATCCACAGGATCAAGATTTGCATTTCCAATGAGGACAAACGGCCCGTCGTCCAAACGGCTTCGCCAAATCAACAACTCATCTCGATTACGCAAACCATTGGCATCCTCGGGGCCATCAAAAACGGGCGGGGTGGCCGACCACGCCAACAGGTCAAACGTGCCCCCTTCGGCCAATATCGGCACAACCCAATGCCCTGTGCTTGAAACCGGCAGAGTGGCCGCGATGCTGGCGTTGAAAAATGCCGTGCCGTCCTCCGCAAGCGGCAATTTCGCCTCTGGGATCGTCTGCCATGGCGTCATGCTCAGGTCGGTCACATCGCCGATTGGCACGCGCGACAAAACCGCCATCCCGCCATCCCCCGAAAACCGCCCATACCCCCAAGCATCGCGCGCTTCGCCCAAACGACCATTGCGGTCAAGATCATGGCCACTGGGTCTGCCGCTGTTGGGCTGTGCGGTGAAAACATAAGGATAGGCGGGGCCCGCCGCATTAAAGGCCGCAAGGGCCGCTCCACCCAAATCCCAATCAATATCCGTCAGCAACACAACATCAGGATCAATATGGGCAATAACGCCAAGGATCGCCGCAATCTGGGGGTCTTCGCCGCGCAAAATATCGCGCAACAAAAGCCCAGGGCCGTCCCGACTAAGCGGGGCGGCGAATGTTGCTATTCTCAGGGTGTCCGCAAAGGCCGTCGTCGCAAAAGCAATGACGCCTAGGCATGCGCCGATCGCTGCGCCTCGCGCGGTGCGGATTGTTCGCGTTGCTTGGAGATCATATCGGCAACATGGCTTAGGGCGATGCCACGCATCAACAAACTTGCCGGTAAAAATGCCCATGCCGTCACAGTCCAGATAAGGGTGTGGTGGCTTGAGAGCGAGATCGGATCAACGATATCACTGGCCAACTTCACCACTGCTGGGATCATGAATGGCAGAAGGAACCCTAAGATAAGGTTAACCTGCGCATCGCGTTCGAGACGACGAACCACGTCACCACCAGCGGTGGGGTCAAAAGTGGGCAGGTTGACCCAAAAATTAAACGTGCCGTTGCGGGCCGGCCAGCCAGCCACGCGGAGCATCAAGATAAACAAACCAAGCGACAGGATCGACACCAGATAGCTGATGCCAGCAGCCATGCGCACATCTGCGATCACTTGCGCCGGGGCATCCTCCGGCAACATCAGCACCAAAAGACGCACAGGCGAATACGGGAAATCAATCGTGTTGGTCACAGCATTGCCCGCGGTTTCCGCCAAACGCGTAATCGTCGACGGCGCAAATTGACCGCGCAAAATGAACGTGAGGGTCACAACCGTAAAGAATAGCGCGAAAAAACGAATGCGATTAAACGGGGGGGCATCGCGAAATTCAACAAGGCTGGGGCTCTTGCCGCCATATTCAACAAGCGTAAACGCGGCGGCGACAAACGCCAAAAGCACCACGATCTGTGCTGTATCACTGGTGGTGCCCGGCAAAAGCAACGACGGCGTTGCAATGACCATAACCACAAGAATTGCCCGCAGGATTGCTCCCGTCAGTTGCGTCAACATAAGTTTCCTGCCTTCAATCTGGCCAGGCCCCGTACGATGCGACGCCCTTGTTCCATCTTGATTTTGCGTGGATTTTCCACGCTGCCTCATTCTTGACATAAAATTGCCCCGATTTGTGTGAACCGCAACCTATGCTTTCAATCTCACCCATGAGTGAGGCGGTTTTGCGACAAGTCTGGTGCGAGAATGCAACCATTTCGCAGCAATGAATTGGCGTCTAAATTCAGCTCTCTAGAGGAGGTGGGGCATTTGGCTTTGGCCACAATATCTAGGGTGCTGCAACCGGATGGATAATTTCCGTCTCGGCACAAATCCGGGGCGCAGGGGATCATTCGGTATCGCGCAAAATGAAAAAAGACGCCGGAAATGGGCGTCTTTTATCGGTTTCATGGTCGGTTGGGCGGGATTACACCCAAGGACGCGCCTGCTCTGCGGCGGCTTCGAACGTGTCGATCGAGGCGGCCTTTTCCATCGTCAGACCGATATCGTCCAACCCATTCAGCAGGCAATGCTTGCGAAACGGATCAAGGTCAAAGGTGATCACCGTACCATCCGACAGCGTAATGCTCTGCGCCTCAAGGTCGACTTCGATCCGCGCGTTGGCGCCTTTTTCGGCGTCCGCCATGCAAAGCTCGCGTTGATCTTCTGGCAAAACGATTGGCAGAATGCCGTTCTTAAAGCAGTTGTTATAGAAAATGTCGGCAAAGCTCGTCGAGATCACACACCGAATGCCATAATCCGCGATTGCCCAAGGCGCATGCTCGCGGCTCGAACCACAGCCAAAGTTGTCCCCGGCCACCAAAATTTGCGCCGCACGGTAGGCCGGCTGGTTCAACACAAAATCATCGATTTCGGTGCCATCAAGGTTAAACCGCATCTCATCAAACAGATTGGCCCCAAGGCCCGTGCGTTTGATGGTCTTTAGGAATTGCTTGGGGATGATCATATCGGTGTCGATATTCACCAGCGGCATGGGGGCCGCAATGCCCGATAGCGTGTCGAATTTTTCCATGGCGAGGTCTCCGGTTGCGCGTTGTCGCCTTGTCGCAAAGGTTCTGCCCCGATGCAAGCCGTCAGGCCGCGATGGTCATCCCATACGCACGGCACAGTTTGTGCAAATGCGCCATCATAAGATCAGGGTCTTGCCGCGCCGCCTCTTTGGCATCGCTGTGATCGGCCTTGGGCGGCTCTGGCTTGGTGGTTTGGCGCAATTTGGCAAAGTGGCGGTGATGAATGCGGCTGGTGGCCCAGCGGCTGTTGGTGCGCAGACCGTTCAAAGGCGCGATAATGCCGCGCTGTGCCATATCATCCATCAAGGCTTCGGCCTGCGGCATCGGCACCTTGAGGATTTGCGCCAGACCAAAGGTGCTGACATGGCTGCTGGTTTGCGCATGAAGGATCGCACCATGCATCGCGGCGGCGGAATAGGGCGCGGCCACTGGGGCTGCGGCCAATGCCTGCGCCGGCATCAACGGCGCGGTTGTTGCCGCCCCCAATAGGCTCAGAAATCT
>JALZWD010000357.1 GCA_023300365.1 Flavimaricola sp.
GTCTACGTAGGCGCGGATATGGCCCGGCATGCATTTGATGTGCTGCATGCGGCGGGGGCAAACCACGGCCTGCGCCTGTGCGGGATGCATATGATGGACGCGGGCCGCATCGAGAAGGGCTTTCGCCATTTCGGCCATGACATCACCTCTGAGGACCATGTGCTTGAGGCGGGGCTTGGCTTTGCTGTCGGCAAGGATAAGGGCGATTTCATTGGGCGTGCGGCGGTCGAGGCCAAGCGCGAAAAGGGTCTAGACCGGCGGATGTTGCAATTCATGCTGAACGATCCTGAGGTATATCTTTACCACAATGAGCCCGTGATGCGTGATGGCCAAGTGGTTGGGCACCTCACGTCAGGGTCTTATGGTCACCATTTGGGGGGCGCGATTGGCCTTGGCTATGTGCCATCAACCGGAGAAAAGCCCGCCGACCTGCTCGCCTCCAGCTGGGAAATTGACGTGGCGGGCGTGCGGGTCGCGGCCACGGCATCGCTCAAGCCGATGTATGACCCAACCGGTGCGCGGGCCAAGGCATAGAGCCTATCAAGAGCCTATTGCGCCGCGATGGCCAGCCCATCAACAATGCCGGTAAAGGCCGCGCCGAAAACGGGCGTGGCCTTAGGCAGCATGTCTTGCATGGTGTCCGACACCACGCCCAATAGGCTCGAGCCGCCCACGAAAACGATACGCTCGATCTGGGCTGCATCGACGGAGGCGGCAGCAAGGGTCTCGGCGGCCGCTGCGCGGATTTGATCGGCGGATGATGTGAGACCCGCGCCAAGATCGGCCTTGGTGATCATCGCCGACAGCCCTTTTTCCACCTCGCGCAAATCAATCACCCCCTGCGCCTCGGTGCCGTTGGCGGCGATCTTGCCCCGCTCAACCGCGAATGCGACGTCATGGCCCAATTCCA
This sequence comes from Flavimaricola sp., assembly GCA_023300365.1. GTDB lineage: Bacteria > Pseudomonadota > Alphaproteobacteria > Rhodobacterales > Rhodobacteraceae > JALZWD01. The sequence goes on from JALZWD010000357.1 coordinate 911, forward strand.
TATCAAGCACCTCAACCAAACGTGCGAATTTCTCGGGCTCAACCGCAAGTTTGGTCATCCGTGCGACGTCACGCTTGGTTGCGCCATTATACAGAAACGGGATCGTGGCCCATGTGGCGAGGTCGTGAAAGATCGACACGGGCGCCTCGGTCGTGTTTGGCCCCATCTCGGCCTTTAGGTTGGTGCCCTTGCCAAAGAGCGGCATGACATGGGCAAGGCTGAGCGTGCGGTCAAAGTTGGTGCCGCCAAGGCGGATGCCGTGGCTTGCCATTACATCGGTTTTGGTACCTGTGCGGCGGAACACGGTAAAATCTGATGTACCGCCGCCAATATCAACAATCAGCCCAAGCCCGTCACCGCCGCCACTGGCCAAAGCCGCGGCCTCTGGTTCGGGCAGATACTCGACACCAGCAAACCCGGCGGCGGCATAACAGTCGGACAAATCCGCAAGGGCTTGGGCATCGCGGGCAGGGTTGGGATGGAAATGCACAGGTCGGCCCGACAAGGCGCGATCAAATGTCATGCCGCAATGGGCCTCGCTCTCAGACTTTACGCGCGCCAAAAACCGCCCGACGATTTCAATCAATGTCAGGCGCTCGTTCAAAAACTGGCGCTTTTCACGCATCAGGCTGGTGCCCAAAACCGACTTGAGCGCGCGCATAAACCGCCCCTCGCGGCCATCAATCAAGGCCCGTACGGCGGCATGGCCAACAAGGGTGCGACGGGCGTCAAAATCAAGAAATATCGCCGTGGGCAACGTCTCTTGGCCCTCTTCAAGCGGGATCACATGAGGCCGCCCACCGGCCATAACAGCAGCGGCAGTGTTTGACGTTCCAAAATCAATGGCCAATGCTGGCATCGGGGCCTCCTTAGGTGCAAGACGCGCGTCCTAGGCGTTGCGGCAGGGCGGGTCAAGTCCGACCTTCCGAAGCCACGAAACACTGTCTATGATGCGCAAAACAAGACGGAGAGCCTGCCATGACCCAAGCCCTGATTGTGATTGATGTGCAAAACGATTTTTGCCCCGGTGGGGCGCTTGCTGTGGCGCAGGGCGATGCGATTGTTTCGGGGATCAACGCGCTGATGGCCGAGGCAGACGCCGTGATCCTGACCCAAGATTGGCATCCCGCGGGGCATTCATCCTTTGCGTCGTCCCATGATGCCGCGCCTATGTCGCTTGTTGAAATGCCGTATGGTCCGCAAGTGCTTTGGCCGGATCATTGCATTCAAGGAAGCAACGGCGCCGCGTTTCATAAGGGCCTGAATACCGACCCTGCGGATATGGTTATTCGCAAAGGTTTTAACCCGGCCATCGACAGCTATTCTGCGTTTTTCGAGAATGACCACACGACGCCAACGGGCCTTGAGGGCTATCTGCGTACGCGGGGGATCACCGATTTGGTGATGGTGGGCCTCGCCACTGATTTTTGTGTGAATTATTCGGCTGTGGATGCCGCGAAGCTTGGCTTTGGTGTGACAGTTCGGATGGAGCTATGTCGCGCGATTGATTTTGATGGATCATTGGCCGCGGCCACGGATGGCATGCGGGCGGCGGGCGTTAGCCTAGGTTAACCGCCAGAGATACGCGCCGTCATCGCCAAGGGTCCGTGTGACCTCGCCCAAATGATACAAATGGTTGAGGTGGGCCACCGCCTCGACCAAGGCCAGCCCGTATTCGCCGCCACCAATCTCGCGTTTGAACAGGGGCATGAAACAGTCGCCCGCCGTGTGTGGCTCTTTGAGGTGCGCGCGTAGGCGCCGCAAAGCCGAGTGGTGGTTTTCGCTGTATTGTTCCATTCGTTTGGGCAGGCCCGTAAAGGGCAGTTTGTGCCCGCCAAGGACAAGCTGCGTATCGGTGGCAAAGGGCGCAAGCCGTTCGCAGGCCTCAAGCCAATCGGCGACGGGATCGGCCTCGGGCTCGGTTGGGTAAACGCCAAGATTGGCGCTGATCGACGGCAAGAGTTGGTCGCCACCAATCACGATATCATCGGTCCAGAATGTCGCGTGTTCGGGCGCGTGGCCGTTGCCCATCCGCACCGTCCAATCGCGGCCTGCCATTTGTATCACCTCGCCCTCAACCAAGCGGCGGAACCCAAGGGGCAGGGGGCGCACGCAATCGGCGAAATTGAACGGGCGTTCTGACTGGCGCTTGGCCAGAATGCCAGCGTCCATTCCGGCGCGTTGGTAAAATTGGATGGTTTCGGGCGGATAGCTGGGCTGTTCATCCAGCGTCAGCATGCGCGCCATAAGCCATCCTGTGCGCGGCATCCAAAGATCGGCACCGCGCCCGACAAACCATCCCGCCATACCAACGTGATCGGGATGGTGGTGGGTGACAACGACACGCGATACCGGCTTGCCTGCCAATGGGCCTTCAAGCAAGGATGTCCAGATTTTCTCGCCACGCTGCGAGGCAAAGCCAGTGTCGATGATCGTCCAGCTATCGCCTTCATCAAGCGCATAGCAATTGACGTGGTCGAGCTTCATCGGCAGCGGCAAGCGGATCCAATGGATGCCCTTTGCCACCTCGATGGTGTCGCCCTCAGTGGGCGGTGTCTCGAACGGATAGCGGATCGTGCTGGTCATGGGCGGGCCCTTTCGCGTCACACCTGCTGTCGATGAAAACAGGGCCCGCGTCTAGCTGTTTCGCGCACTATGCTCGCGCGCGTTCCATGGTGCGTGGGGATGACCTCGCCGCCTTTGCATGTGGCGTGGCACCAGGCGAAACCAGACGGCCCACCGCTCATGCAAGCAGCTCTTGGGGTGTTAGGGCCATCAAATCCTCGGCCCCTTCACGCACATGTACCAGCAAAGAGGCATGTTCTGGCAGCAGGCGCTTGATATAAAACCTAGCCATTTTGCTGCGGGCTGCATCGCCTGTAAGTGCTGCGCGTAAATGCGCATCCGCGCCCAACACACGGGCGAATGCGCGCAAGTATGGGGCCGATGTGGCAAACCGATCGGCCATCTCTTGGTCAACCAGCCATTCGGTTGTCTCGGTCAGGCTTTCTGCGGCTTCCCAAACGGCGTGGGCCAGATCAGGGAGCGTCTTTTTCGCGGCCTCGGCATTTTCGCGGATTTGGTCAAGGATCGCACGCGCGGCCTCGCCGCCATCCATCAGTTTGCGGCCCACAAGGTCCATGGCTTGGATGCCATTGGTGCCCTCATAGATCGCCGTGACCCGCACATCGCGGTAGAATTGCGCGGCACCTGTCTCTTCGATAAAGCCCATGCCGCCATGGACCTGAACCCCCATCTCAGACACGGCAATGCCGGTGTCAGTGCCAAAGGATTTGGCGATGGGTGTCAGGAATGCGGCTTGGGCGTTCCATGCGGCGTCGCCTGTGGCGGTATGCATGTCAATCGCCACCGCACAGGCCATGGCAATAGAGCGGGCGGCAAAGGTTTCGGCCTTCATCGTGGCAAGCATACGGCGCACATCGGCATGTTCGATGATCGCACCACTGCCCGGCGCGCGGCCTTGCTTGCGGTCGCTGGCATAGGCAAGCGCGTGTTGCGTGGCCCCTTCGGCCACACCGATCCCTTGCAGGCCAACCCCAAGCCGCGCGTTGTTCATCATCGTAAACATCGCCGCCATGCCGCCGTGCTCTGGCCCCACAAGCCACCCCGTCGCCCCATCATATTCCATGACGGCCGTGGGCGAGCCATGCAAACCCATTTTGTGCTCAAGGCTGACCACGCGCAGAGAGTTGCGATCCCCAAGGGTGCCGTCATCCTTTGGAATGATTTTGGGCACCATAAAGAGGCTGATCCCCTTGGTGCCGGGCACGCCGTCGGGCAATCGCGCGAGGACGAGGTGACAGACGTTTTCGCTAAAGTCGTTGTCGCCCCAAGAAATGTAAATCTTCTGTCCCGAAATCGCATAGCTGCCGTCACCATTGGGTTCGGCCTTGGCGCGCAATGCGCCAACATCTGATCCGGCTTGGGGTTCGGTCAGGTTCATCGTGCCGCACCACTCGCCCGACGTCAGCTTGGGCAGGTACACTTGCTTGAGCGTATCGCTCGCGTGGTGTTCCAATGCCTCGATTTGGCCTTGGGTCATCAAGGGATTAAGCTGCAATGACAAACACGCACCCGACATCATATCGTTGACCGCCATCGCCAATGTAATCGGCAGGCCCATGCCGCCATGATCGGGATCTGCGGCCATGCCGATCCACCCGCCTTCACCAATCGCGGCATAACCCGCATCATATCCCGGCGAGGTGCGCACAACGCCATTCTCAAGGACCGCGGGATGCAAATCGCCCTGCCGCTGAAGTGGGGCCAAGATATCGTCGCACATACGGCCGGCTTCGGTCAGGATCGCATCAACGGTTTCGCCGGTGGCCTCGGCAAACCGTTCGGTTGCGGGCACTTGGGCATACTCCACCACATGATCAAGGATAAACCTAAGGTCGGTCACAGGGGCGCGATAGGGCATGGATGTCTCTCCGGCTCTGAGTTCGTTTCACGGGCTCTAACGCTTGGCAATATTTCCATGCCAAGCTATGCCCATGATATTCTAGTATAAGGTTAGTTGCGAGGCGGTTGCTCGCAACTGAAACGCGACGTCATGAACCCTAAGGTTATGGATATTTTGCCGGCCGATGCCGACGGTCTTGCCCAAGCTGCCCAGATTTTGGGCACCGGTGGGCTTGTGGCGTTTCCAACCGAGACGGTCTACGGGCTGGGGGCGGATGCCCGCGATGGGGGCGCGGTGGCGCGGATTTACGAGGCCAAGGGGCGGCCATCGTTCAATCCGCTGATCGTGCATGTCGCTGATCTTGCGGCCGCGCGCGGGTTGGCGGCGTTTGATGATACCGCGACCCGGCTTGCCAATGCGTTTTGGCCCGGCCCACTGACGCTTGTGGTGCCGCTTCTTGGGGCGGGGCCTGTGTCGCCACTTGTGACGGCGGGCTTGTCCTCGGTTGCGATCCGCGTGCCCGCACATCCCGTGGCGCGTGCCTTGCTTGAGGCGTTCGATGGGCCTTTGGCCGCGCCCTCGGCCAATCCGTCAGGCAAGATCAGCCCGACACAGGCGGCGCATGTCGCCGGGGGCCTTGAGGGGCGTATTGATGCGCTGCTTGATGGCGGGGCCTGTGATGTGGGGCTTGAATCGTCGATTGTCGCCTGTTTACCGGATCAGCCCGTAGCAATGCTGCGCGAGGGTGGCTTGCCCCGCGAGGCAATCGAGGCTTGCTTGGGCCAATCACTGCATATCTCGGACGGCACCCCCGATGCGCCAAATGCACCCGGACAATTGATGTCACATTACGCGCCAGAGGGACAGGTGCGGTTGAATGTAACGACGCCCCAAGACGACGAGGTCTTGTTGGGCTTTGGTGCGGTTGAGGCCACGCTTAATCTATCGCCGTCGGGCGATCTGACAGAGGCGGCGGCGGCCTTGTTTGGGCATCTACACCGCCTCGATGCGATGGGGGCCCGCCGCATTGCAGTGTCGCCTATTCCAGAAAAAGGGATTGGGCGGGCGATCAACGATCGTTTGCGCCGCGCCGCCGCGCCACGCTAAGCGCGGCCACCTCAATTTGCATATCAAATGTTTCGGTGCTGTGATTGCTTTTTGGCACCTGTATTGACTCATGGTTTTTATGTAATAATGTAATTACATGTTTACAGATAATGACATGGATTCGGTTTTTCAGGCTTTGGCCCACAGCACGCGGCGCAAGATGCTGGATATCTTGCACGCCAAGCCGGGGATTGGTGTGGGACAGCTTGCGCAGGAATTTGATGTAAGCCGTATCGCGATCATGAACCACTTGAACGTCTTGGAAAAAGCCAACCTGATCACCAGCGAAAAGGACGGCCGCACGCGGAGGCTCTATCTCAATGTGATGCCGATCCAAGATATCCAAGACCGATGGATGGACAGGTATTCGGCCACATGGGCCGAGCGCATGAATACCATCAAACAGGCGGCCCAAGGCGCCGCCCAAAAGATGCAAGAGGATCCGTAATATGCCCCAGAACATCTATGCCAAGGCCCATATCAACCGCACTCAAATCGCGGCCCCAATTGATACCGTTTGGTCGACGTTGGTCGCCACCGACACGGCGCTTCCGTTTTTCTTTGGCACGATTTGCCAGACAACCGACGGGTTAAAAGTTGGCGCCAAATACCGCATGCTCGCCCCCAACAAAAAGGTGGCGATGGTGGTCGGCGAGGTTCTGGCCTTTGATCCGCCCCACACCTATTCCCACACGTTTCAAATGACCAATATCGACGAGCCGCCCTGCAAGGTGACGTATTCACTGATCGAAAAAGATGGTGGGACCGAATTTACCCTGACAATCGAAAACGCGATTGAGGGCGGAAAATTGATCAAAGAAATGCTGGGCGCGCAGGGATTTATCGCCGAAAATCTCAAGGCTGTGTGCGAAACAAACAAGCCTGCATTCTCGGGGCGTATGGTTGGAATGTTTGGGCCCGTTTTTGGCCTCTTGGCCAAGAAAAAGCAGCGGATTGAGAATTGGCCCCTATAAGGGCGCGTCTAAGCCTTTGACCGGGAGGGGGAGGTTAGTCCCCGATCTGGTGCCGCTGAACATACCCGCGCAATTCTTCTGCCTCGTGGCGCACTTCGCGCAGCCCGTCCATCGCGGCCTTAAGTTCGGCCTCGGTCTGGGTCAGTTGACTGGTCAGTTCGCTTTCGCGTTGTTGCAAATAGGTGATCGCCTGATCGCGGGTATCCTCGGCCTCGTGCAGCGCTTGGGCCATACGGTCCAGCTCGCCCACCTCGGCTTTGGTCACGCGGGTAAAACGATTAACAAGCCAGCTGGTGAACCAGCCAAGC
>JALZWD010000358.1 GCA_023300365.1 Flavimaricola sp.
GCGTCGACCATCGGTTGGCTGCCGGTATAGCAATGCACGGTCGTCATATGCGCCGTTTGCACGCCAGGCCCATCGTTCAACAAGCGCATTAGCGGCGCCACGGCGTTGGTCGTGCAAGAGGCGTTTGAGACGATCCGGGCCGCGCCCATTGCATCATCATTGGCGCCCATCACGACCGTCACATCCGCCGCATCTGAGGGGCCGGACACCAACACATTGCGTGCGCCTGCGGCGATCCCCCGTTCGGCCCATTGCCGCTCTCCACATAGCCCTGTGCACTCTAACACCACGTCAACGGCGGATAGGTCGAGGTTGGAAATGTCGCTTTGTTGGGTCACGACGATTGCCTTATCGTCAACAATCAACCTGTTGTCTTGGATGTCAACAGAACCCGGGTAGGGGCCAAAGACGGAATCGTATTTCAAAAGATACGCACAGCTTTCGAGCGTTTCGATATCGTTGATACCAACGATAGTGAGGCCTTGGCCCCGCGTTGTGGTGAGTATCTGGCGCAAAACGGTGCGCCCGATGCGGCCAAACCCATTGATGAAAACAGAAATTGTCATTCCGACACTGAGCGCTTTTGCGGGAAAAACTTCAAGCCCTGCAAATGGCCTAGTGGCGCGATGCAATCAGTCGGTATAGATAGGCGGCACCAAAGATCACCAGAAAGATCCGAATAAGGTGCATCACGGTGACGTAAGTTACGTCCTGACCCATCGCCAAAGCCAGCAGGCTCATCTCGACAACACCACCCGGCGAGAAGGCCAAAAACGTTTCGCTAAGTGTGGTCCCAGAAGCCGCAGACACGCCAATAGCAAAGACGACGGCGACAACAATCATCACGGCGGCAGATCCGGCACCAAGGATGATATCACGACCCACATCGCGCAGCGTCGAGCCGACAAAACGACACCCGATGATGGTGCCGATAACAACCAAAGCGATGATCACGATCAACGACGGCGGGGCCACCTTTACGATGCCAATGATATGGGCCAATCCACTTAAGATCATTGGCCCCATGATCTGTCCCGCAGGCAGCCGCAGCAGCCGCCCGATTGGCACGCCAAATACAGCGCAGCCCGCGAGGATCAGCCAATCCCAAGCCGAAATCGCAGTGAGGCCCACCCAAGTGCTTTGGGTTTGCTCCGACCCGACACCGAGAAACCGATTGTAAAATAGGACGACGCCGCAAATCACGATCAAAACGCGTGTTGCATGCGCCAAAGAGATGCGCCGCTCGTCGCCGCCCGCTTCACCGCCAAGGATGATCATATCCGTCAGCCCACCGGGCATGGCGCTAAAGAAAGCGGTTGCCCGATCATAGCCGCCCAATTTACGAAAGTAGACGTAAGAAGCCGAAGCCGTCACGACGATAAACGGGATCAAGACAACGATCGTCACCCACCAACCGCCCGCCGAGGCCAGCACGTCAACCGATATGCGCGACCCCAAGAGCACCCCGATAACGGGCATTACCCACGGGCGAAGCCGCATTGGCGCAAGAATGGGCGCCTGCATCAGCGCGGCGGCCGTACAGCCGATCATCGGCCCAAGCATCCATGCCAAAGGCATATTGATGAAAAATGCCGCAAAACCCGACAAAAGACCAAGCATAAGGGCGATGGTCTGTTTCATCAGCGGTGTCATGGGTGGTGCGATAGGTGGAGCATATGGCTAGGGATACGCGGCGCCTCGCGGCATCACAAGCCTAGCCTAAATGATCATCACCACGCGAACGGGCAAGGCCGATTTGTTTTTGGCGCTCTCGGAACCTTGCTTTGTCGGCGTCCGAGGTCTCGTGCATGCATTGATGACACGACACGCCAGGCTCGTATCCACTGCGTTTGAGGTCTTCGGGGGCCAATGGGCGCCGGCACCCGTGGCAGAGGCTGTGGGGCCCTTCCTCAAGGCCATGCCCCACCGAGACGCGGCCATCAAAGACAAAGCATTCGCCATTCCACTGGCTTTGTTCTTGTGGCACCTCTTCGAGGTATTTCAAAATGCCACCTTGAAGGTGATAGACCTCATCAACTCCCTGACCGATCAGAAAATTGGTGGATTTTTCACACCGAATGCCACCGGTACAGAACATGGCGATTTTCTTGTCTTTAAAACGGTCTTTGTTGTCTTCCCACCATGCCGGAAAATCACCAAACCTTTTCGTGCCCGGATCGATCGCACCGTCAAATGTGCCGATGGCAACCTCATAGTCATTGCGCGTATCGATCACTGCCACGTCGGGGTCTGTGATTAAGGCATTCCAATCCTCGGGGCGGACATAGCGGCCCACGGCGGCGGTGGGGTCTACTTCGGGCTGACCCATTGTCACGATTTCGCGCTTGAGGCGCACTTTCATGCGGTGGAATGGTTGCGTGCTTGCGGTGCTTTCTTTCCATTCAAGGCCTGCACAATCGGGCAATGTTTTGATATGATTAAGCACGGCATCGATGCCATCACGAGGGCCAGCAATCGTGCCGTTGATCCCCTCGCTTGCGATCAAAATGGTTCCCATCACACCGCCGCGTTCGCAAACAGCCCGCAAAGCCGGACGCAAACCATCAGGGTCATCAAACCGCACAAAGCGATATAGAGCTGCAACAACAAACATGGGCGTCGTCATAGGGCCAGTTGGGGGCATACCGCAAGGGATGGCGGTGCAGGCGGCGTGGGTATATGCGCGCTTGTATGACACAACCTACCACACAAACCGGTGATACCCCTGCGGGGTTTGGCTTTGCCGTTTCGGCCTATGTGCTGTGGGGCTTCTTGCCGCTTTACCTCAAAAGCATCGCGCATATCGCCCCGGTCGAGGTGGTGGCACACAGGATCATTTGGTCGGTGCCCATCGCGGCTGGCGTGCTTATCTGGCTAGGGCGTACGTCCGATATCAAGGCGGCGCTCTCGAGCCCGCGTATGTTGGCGATGGGTTGCATAACGGCACTGCTGATCACGGTGAATTGGTCGCTCTATGTCTATGCCATTGCCGCCGAGCGAGCGCTTGATGGGGCGCTGGGGTATTACATCAACCCGCTCTTTAGCGTGCTCCTTGGTGCTGTCTTGCTCGGCGAGCGGCCCAACCTTTTGCAATCCGTCGCGATCGGTCTGGCCGCGCTGGCGGTGGTTGTGTTGACCATCGACGCGGGCGGGCTGCCATGGCTGGCGCTGGCGTTGCCGATCAGTTTTGGATTCTATGGCTTCTTCAAAAAATGGTTGTCGATTGGGCCAAATCAGGGCTTTTTGCTTGAGGTTATTCTGCTGCTGCCGTTTGCGCTTGGGTATGTGGTCTGGCTTGAATGGCAGGGTGGGGGTGCGTTTTGGGGCGGTAGTCCGATGGATATTGCTTTGCTGCTTGGATGTGGGCCGGTCACGGCGATCCCTTTGATGCTCTATGCCAATGGGGCCAAGCGGCTGCGCCTGACGACAATTGCAATGCTGCAATACATAGCCCCTACAATGATATTGTTGATCGCGGTGTTTGTGTTCAACGAGCCCTTTGGGGCGGCGCGAATGATTGCATTTCCGATGATCTGGGGCGCGCTGGCTATCTATACCTATTCGCTCTTGAGAGGGAGGGTGCGTTAAACCGCACCTTACTTTATGACCCGTCCTATGGATGACGTATACGCACCGCCGCAAGAGCCGCTACATTTCTTGCACCACGACCACGAGGTCTTGTTGGTGGATAAACCAGCGGGCCTGCTTAGCGTGCCGGGCAAGGGGCCACATTTGGCCGATTGTCTGATCACGCGGGTGCAGGCGGTGTTTCCCGATGCACTCCTGATCCATAGGCTTGATCGTGATACGTCAGGGGTGATGATCTTTGCTTTGACACGGCATGCCCAGCGTCATCTTGGCCTGCAATTCGAGAAGCGTATGACAAAAAAGACCTACGTCGCTCGGGTTTGGGGCGAGATGAAAGAGCGCACAGGAACTGTTGATCTGCCTTTAATCGTCGACTGGCCAAACCGTCCACTTCAGATGGTGGATCATGAAAACGGAAAACAGGCGGTGACCGATTGGCGCGTTGTGCGGACCAACGACGGCGAAACACGGGTGCGTATGATGCCCAAGACGGGTCGCTCGCATCAGTTGCGCGTACATATGCTATCTCTTGGCCACCCGATATTGGGCGATCCGTTTTATGCCCAAGGTCCTGCGCGGGATTATCCTCGGATGATGTTGCATTCCGAGACCTTGCAATTCCGCCACCCCGATGGTGGCAAGGGCACACGCATCACGGCAAAATGCCCGTTCTAGGCTTTGGTCGCAAACTGGCACGCGAGGGTGGTGGTGAACATCAACCCCGCCTATATTCCGGTCAAATCCATCCACAACAAAAGGAACGTCGCTATGGGTCTGCGCATCAATGATACTATTCCTGATTTGGCCGTCGAAACCGACCACGGCAAACTGTCTTTGCACGACTACGTTGGCAACAATTGGACTATTGTATTTTCTCATCCCAAGGATTTTACACCCGTTTGCACCACCGAATTTGGCGCCGTAGCACAGCTCAAAGATGAATGGGCCGCGCGCGATACCAAAGTAATTGGCGTTTCGGTGGATGGGGTCGAAGACCATAAAAAATGGAAGGCCGATATTAAAAAGGTTGGCGGCGCTGAGGCATTTTTCCCAATCATTGCGGATGATGGACTTGAGGTGTCCAAGGCTTTTGACATGTTGCCGGCTGAGGCCTATCTGCCCGACGGGCGTACTCCGAACGACAGTGCCACGGTGCGTTCTGTTTTTATCATCGGACCGGATAAACAGCTTAAATTGTCGATGACATATCCGATGAATGTTGGTCGTAATTTTGCCGAGGTGCTGCGCGCACTTGACGGTTTGCAAACGGCGGCAAAACATGCGGTCGCCACGCCCGCGAATTGGCAGGTGGGGCAGGATGTAGTGATCCCCGCAACCGTGAGTGATGCGGATGCTGAGGCCAAGTTTGGCGAATTCGAAACCAAACTTCCGTATCTCAGATTGGCGCAACTGCCTACTTAAGTTCGTGACCGGATGCTCCACAAGTACAAACGGCGGACCAGATTATGGCCCGCCGTTTTGACTTGAGAGTTCTCGTTTGCCTAGACGAACTAGGCCCGATTGTAGAGGTATACTTGAGAATTCAGGGTCGCCCGCGCGTACAGGTCGATCACATAATCATTGACCAACCGGGCACAGCCATTCGATACCGCCGAGCCAATGGTGTGTGGCGCATTGGTGCCGTGAATACGAAGATACGTATCCCGGTTGCCATCAAAGAGATAAAGCGCACGCGCGCCCAACGGGTTCTCTGGCCCGCCCGGAACGCCATCGGCGAATTGTTCGTATCTATCGGGCTCACGCTCGATCATGTCAGGTGTCGGTGTCCAGCTGGGCCACTCGCGTTTGGCCCCAAGGCGGAACACACCCGCCTCGTAAAGACCCGGGCGTCCTACGCCCACGGCATAGCGGATGGCTTGGTTGTTTGGCAGAACAAAGAACAAGCGGAAGACATTGGGATCAACGTGAATGTCGCCCGGACGGAAGCCTGCGGGAATGCTCACAAGCTGCGGGTCAAGCGGACCCGGTTCAGCGACGGGCAAAGGCCGCAACTCTAGCTCGGACAAGGCGGCAACAGCAGGCTCGGCGGCCTGTGCATCCGCGGCCTCTTGTGCCCAAGCTGGCGCCGCTAAGCTGCTGGCTGCGCAATATGAAATAAACGTACGACGGTTCAACATGAATTTCCCCCCGAGGGATTCGCAAAAAGTTATCTACTGACCAACGCTCTTAAGCTGTTGGGACTGTTGCATCAATATTTGTGATGGCATTGTCATCAGTTCTACTGGGTATGTGTGGCGCTACGGCCCCCACATTTGCGTGATTATCGTATGCAAAAGGCCCCGGCGTTTCCGCCGAGGCCCTTATTTTGAGACATATTGAACGCTTGCTTATTCAGCGTTGTCCTCTGCCTTGGCTTCTTCGCCAGTGTCTTGATCAACAATTTTCATCGACAGGCGCACCTTGCCGCGATCATCAAAGCCCAAAAGCTTGACCCAAACTTCTTGGCCTTCTTTGAGAACATCCGATGGATGGTTTAAACGACGGTTCTCGATCTGGGACACATGCACCAGACCATCGCGCTTGCCGAAGAAGTTCACGAAGGCACCAAAATCAACCAACTTAACGACCGTCCCTTTGTAGATCTTGCCCTCTTCAGGCTCGGCTACGATCGAGTGGATCATGTCATAGGCTTTTTGGATGGCTTCGCCATTTGGTGAAGCGATTTTGATGATACCGTCGTCGTTGATATCAACCTTGGCACCCGACACTTCAACGATCTCGCGGATAACCTTGCCGCCAGATCCGATGACTTCGCGGATTTTATCTGTCGGCACCTGCATGGTCTCAATGCGTGGTGCGTGAACAGAGAACTCCTGAGCACCAGTCAGCGCTTTGTTCATCTCGCCGAGGATATGCATCCGGCCATCTTTGGCCTGTGCCATGGCTTTTTCCATAATCTCGGGCGTGATGCCCGCAACCTTGATGTCCATCTGAAGCGACGTGATGCCGTTCTCGGTGCCGGCAACCTTGAAATCCATGTCGCCGAGGTGGTCTTCGTCGCCAAGGATGTCTGTCAGGATCGCGTACGAGCCATCGTCTTCAAGGATCAAACCCATAGCCACACCCGCAACAGCGGATTTGAGCGGAACGCCCGCGTCCATCATCGCCAGCGAGCCACCACAAACGGAGGCCATCGAAGATGAGCCGTTGGATTCCGTGATCTCAGAAACCAAGCGGATGGTGTATGGGAAGTCTGTAGCAGCGGGCAAAACCGCCTGAAGCGCACGCCAAGCAAGCTTACCGTGACCAATCTCACGACGGCCCGGCCCAGACACACGACCAACTTCACCAACCGAGTAGGGAGGGAAATTATAGTGCAGCAAGAAGTTCGACTTAAAGTTGCCATGCAGCGCGTCGATGAATTGTTCATCGTCGCCTGTGCCAAGCGTGGTGACGACCAAACCTTGGGTCTCGCCACGGGTAAACAACGCTGAACCATGTGTCCGCGGCAAGAAGCCGGTCTCACAAACAATCGAACGCACGGTGTCGAGGGCACGGCCATCGATACGTTTGCCGTTCTTGACCACGTCACCGCGAAGTACGGTGGATTCCAGTTTCTTGAGCGCTGTGCCCAAGTTTGGATCCTCAAGCTGCTCTTCGGTCAGGGCCTCTTTGATCGCATCCTTGGCGGCAGAAACCGCAGCAGTGCGCTCTTGCTTGTCGGTGATCGCATAAGCCGACCGCATGGCTTTCTCGCCAGCTTTGGATACGGCCTTGGACAGGTCCGAATAATCGGCTGGTTGGAAATCGAACGGCTCTTTGGCGCAATCTTCGGCAAGATCGATGATCAGGTCGATGACAGGCTGAATGCTCTGGTGGGCAAAGTTGATCGCGCCCAGCATTTCTTCCTCGGTCAGCTCGTAGGCTTCGGATTCAACCATCATCACGGCGTCTTTGGTGCCGGCGACAACCAGATCGAGACGCTGCTCGGGGTTGCCACGCAGGTTGTGCATGTCGTCGATCTCGGGGTTCAGGATGTATTCGCCATCCTCAAAGCCAACGCGGGCACAAGCGATCGGGCCCATGAACGGCGCACCGGAAATCGTTAAAGCGGCTGAGGCTGCGATCATCGCAACAACATCGGGGTCGTTGACCAAATCGTGGGACAAAACCGTACACATCACCAGAACTTCGTTCTTAAAGCCAGGGACGAACAACGGACGGATCGGACGGTCGATCAAGCGGGCGGTCAGCGTCTCTTTCTCGGTTGGACGTGCTTCGCGTTTGAAAAAACCACCAGGAATTTTACCGGCGGCATAGTATTTCTCTTGATAATGCACAGTCAGGGGGAAGAAATCTTGCCCCGGCTTTTGTGCGCGGGCAAAGGTTACGTTGGCCATAACGCTCGTTTCGCCCAAAGTGGCGATAACCGAGCCGTCGGCCTGACGGGCAACCTTGCCTGTTTCGAGTGTCAGGGTTTCTTCGCCCCACTCGATTGATTTCTTTACTTCGTTAAACATGATGTTTTCCTGAGTTGGGCCGCAGCCCTTTTGCGTAGGGGGCGTATTCCCCCTGACCCCGATATCTTGTTTGGCGCTGGGTCCGGGCGCCGATCGTCTTCAAGATAGCCGCGAGGTAGCTGATTTTTGAGTGATAGGGAAGAGGCGGTGCGACAACAAAAAACGGCCGCCGGGTAAGGGCGGGCGTTGATTTTGATACGAAGCCTGAGCCTCTTTCAAAACGGTGTTATTCAGCAGCAGGTGCGTCCAAAAGGCCCGACTTGAACACCGCACCGGCAACCACCGCACCAATGACAGGTGCCACGATGAAGAGCCACAACTGCGAGATCGCAGTAGATCCGGCAAACAATGCAGGCCCGATTGAGCGTGCTGGGTTCACAGAAACGCCTGTTACGTTAATGCCAACCAAGTGAATAACAACCAGTGTCAAACCAGTGGCCAAACCAGCGAACGCACCAGGTGCGCCAGCGCCAGTTGCGCCAAGGATGACGACAACAAACAAGAATGTTGCGACGGCTTCAAAGATGAATGCAGCAACCATGGTGTATTCACCAAGATAACCGGCACCCCAGCCATTTTGACCAAGGCCATTCTCGGCAACCGTGTAGTCGGCCTTACCAGTTGCGATCAACATTAAGACCACTGCCGCCGCGATGGCGCCAGCGACCTGAGCGATCATATATGTGATTGCCTCGCCCATTTGCATGCGACCGGCAACAACAGCGCCAAGCGATACAGCAGGGTTGATATGGCAGCCTGAAACTGGGCCAATACCGTACGCCATACCAATTAAGGCAAGGCCAAAGGCAAAACTGATGCCAGTTAGGCCAATATCGGCCCCCGCGATGACGGCTGAACCACAACCGAAAAGAACCAAAGTAAACGTTCCGATGAATTCTGCGACTTATTTTTTTATAGTGTGTCCCTTCTTTTTGCGGGACCACCTGAGAAAGGCGGTCGATCGCAAAAAGGGGAAAAGAAACGGTCAAATATCACGCTAGAACACGAAAACGCCCGCAAACTGCGGGCGAAATCGAAAAAATTATGGTCAGTTTTGTATCTAGCTTGCGCCTTAGCGGCGAAGGCCCAACCGCTTGATAAGGTCCTGATAACGGGCCTCATCCTTGCCGCGCGTATAATCCAACAGCTTGCGGCGCAAAGCCACCATCTTCAGGAGGCCGCGACGGCCATGGTTGTCTTTTTTGTGAGTTTTAAAATGTTCGGTAAGTGTCGCAATGCGTGACGACAAAATAGCAACCTGTACTTCGGGCGAACCTGTGTCGCCGTCTTTGGTGCCAAATTCTTTCATCAACCGTGCTTTTTCTTCTGGCGTAATCGACATCGGGGTCTCCTTTGAGATTAAGAGTTATGGCGCAAGCCGGGATGTCGTCCAGCAGGGCCCTTGGAGGTCGACGCGCATGATTCTTACTGCGCGTAGCGGCTGATAGGATGTTTTGCTTGAAAAGGAAAGAAAAACAGCCGCAGGCAAAAGTGCCGGCCAGCAATCGTGGTTCCACACTCTCGGTTCGGTCGGGTTGCTTCGGGTGGCTCTATTGTAAAGCCAACCATATCTGCGTCTGCTCAGCATAGCGAATGTAGAGTGGATGTTTGGGGTGCCCAGCTTTGGACAGCCCAAGGTGATAAAGCGGCTTGCCCGCGGTGCGCAGCAGCTTTTCCATCTCCTGGCCCCGGCTCAGGTGTTCTCCATGGGTGCCCCATGCGGCGATGATCTGATCTTGGGGCCGTATCCAATTTTGGACGCTGTCCAAGATCGCCTGATTGTTGTCGGGACCAATCGGATCGCTTGCCGCACGCATTTTCTTTGGGTCGGTGTCACGCCATGCAAATATATTAGCGACACGAAAGGCGCCAAATCCGAGGGCGCGGGCCCGTCGCTCGCAACGCTCAACTGTTGGATCGTTTTGCACTTCGGTCGCTTTGGACGGGTTTAGCATTATGAACAAAGCGCGCGTCCCATTCGCATCCCACGTTCTTGTCAATAAATAGCGGTAGCGTTCGCAATCCGAATATACCGCCTCACTTGGCGCATCGTCTTTGATATGGGTGCGGATGATCATAGGGCCTCGGCTATTGTTATGCCCAACCTAAGAACCGATGACGCCAAGGCCAAGGCCCCCAACATTATCTGTTAAAGACGCGGCTTGGGTGCAGCTCGCCGCCCTTGTATTGCCCAACAGCTATGGCTTGGCCGTCGTGGCTGACCCAACATTCGTCGCCGTATGCAACGTCGCCCGGAAAGACCATCGCAGGATTGCCATTCTTAAACTTTAAGACAGAATCCGCAGGGCAAGTTACCATCGCAAGGTCCGTAAGGCCGATCTCCAAGGGTTGAATATGGTCATCAAGGGCAGGGTCTTTGGCCAAATTTTCTAACGTTTCATATGAAATCGCGTGGTCCAGATCAAACGGACCGGACCACACACGGCG
Source organism: Flavimaricola sp. (assembly GCA_023300365.1). Classification (GTDB taxonomy): domain Bacteria; phylum Pseudomonadota; class Alphaproteobacteria; order Rhodobacterales; family Rhodobacteraceae; genus JALZWD01. Next base: position 10,518 of record JALZWD010000358.1, read on the forward strand.
CAACGTTTGCACATGCCCCAAACAGCCTAACCTATCCCCCAAATCACGCGCGATTGAGCGGACATACCCCCCCTTGCCACAGGTCATCTCAAGGACAACATGATCGGCGTCAGGCCGTGCAACCAAAATCAACTCCTCAACAAAAAGGGGTCGAGCGGCGATCTCAAACTCTTCGCCGTCACGGGCGCGCTTATAGGCCCGCTCGCCGTCAATTTTGATTGCTGAATATGCTGGCGGCACTTGCATGATGTCACCGACAAATCCGTTCAACGCGTCTTTGATCTCCGCGTCGCTTGGGCGGGTACTTGAGGTGTGCAATACCGTCCCGTCCGCGTCATCAGTGTTGGTTGAGGCCCCAAGGTTAACGGTGAATTCATAGCATTTGGTAGCGTCAGTGATATACGGAACAGTCTTTGTCGCCTCGCCCAATGCCACCGCAAGAATACCCGTCGCCGCCGGATCCAGCGTGCCGGCATGCCCCGCTTTTTTCGCCCCAAGCGCCCATTTGGCTTTGTTCACCACAGCTGTTGATGTCGGGCCTGCGGGTTTGTCTATAATCAACCAGCCCGAGATATCGCGGCCTTTGCGGGTGCGTGCCATCTGCCCTCCGATGATGGGTGAATGCGCGGCGTATTGGATGCCGTCCGAGGCGTCAAGAGGCGGTGAAATCAGGTCTTTGGCTACTCTAGAACACCGACCATCGGACCCATCGCAAACCCAAGGTCAGAACGATTGAGTGACGGAGCATAAAGCCGCGAGATATTTCCATCAAAGTAAAGCGCGTTCGGTGTCCCAAGCACATCGCGGAACAATGTCGCAAAATCGTGGAAATTTACAATTTGGTTCGAGATCGCAAAAACGGCTGTTTTACCATCCGCAGAGGTGCCCACACCGTTACGGATAAACCGCGAGGTGCCATTCGGCAAAAACCGAGGATGAAGCGCTCCGTCAATCACCAACATCGGGCCCGATTGCGTGGCATCACGGCAGTTTGGGGCCGTCGCCGCAAAAGCGAGGGTCTCGATCACAGTCGCAGAGCTGTCCCCAAGACACAGCACACCATTAGGCAACAGGCCAAAGTTGCCCGGCCCGTCAGAGGTAATCAGCCGCATGGTCTGCACGCCGTCCTCAACAAACAGGCCCACGGGGCTGCGGTCCGAATGGTACATGCCCGCATTCATCGCAAACGATAAGGGCCCACGGGTCTCTTCGATGGCATCAAAACTGCGCAGCAATTCGCCAGTTTCGTCCGAATGAAACAGCCGCAAATTTTCAGAAGCAACATCGACCGTACACGCCGTGAAACTCTTGCCCATATGCATGATATCTTGACAGCTCACGGCCAACGCGGGGGTGGCGCACAGCGCGAAAAAGGCCGTCATCAAACGCATGACATGCTCCATGCCTGTGCGCTACTCGTCAAGGTCCTGCCGCACGTGGGCATCCGCAAGAAGTTCGCGGGTTTTATCCATGCGGTCGAATGTATCATCAATTTCGAAACGAAGTTCCGGGGCGAACTTGATGGTCATGCCATGCGTGACAAGGTGGCGGATCTCGCCTTTGTTACGCTCGAGCGCCTCAAGCATCTCCTCGCGTTGTCCGCCGCCAAGAGGCAAGACGTAACACGTTGCGATGCGCAGATCGGGCGTTACACGCACCTCGCCCACCGTGATCGACAAGCGCTGCAAGTCCGGGTCATGCACGTCGCCACGCTGCAAAATCTCCGACAATGTCCGCCGGATCAGCTCGCCAACGCGCAATTGTCTTTGGCCGGGGCCTTTTGCGGACATACGCCCGCCTTTAGAGTGTTTCTTTGCCATGAAGTGCTCCTAAGCCTTCTGAGGGTTTGCCGCAAGCTTGTCCGCGCGGTATGAGGCACACGGACTAAACCGAAGGGACGCACCATGGAATTGCCGGGGATCGTTATCACAGGGGCCTCTGGCCGCATGGGGCAGATGTTGATTGCCCGTGTCCTCGACAGTGAAGCCTGTAAATTAGTGGGCGTTCTCGAGCGCGAGGGCCACGACTGGGTTGGCCGCGATATTGGCGAGGCGATGGGCGGGCGGGCCGTTGGGGTCAAGGTAACGTCAGATGCCCTCGAGGCATTTGCCAAATGCCAAGCGGTGATCGATTTCACGTCACCCGCGGCAACCGTTGGATACGCCGCCCTTGCCGCGCAGGCACGCGCTGTGCACGTGATCGGCACCACTGGTTTTGAAACCGCAGACTTGGCCAAGATCAACGCCGCGTCCCGTCATGCCGTTATTGTACGTGCCGGAAATATGTCGCTGGGTGTGAACCTGCTTGTGCAAATGACCAAACGCGTCGCGGCGGCGCTCGACGAAGATTTTGATATCGAGGTGATCGAGGCCCACCACCACCATAAGGTAGACGCACCAAGTGGCACGGCGCTGATGCTGGGCGAGGCGGCGGCCCAAGGGCGGGGTGTCGATCTTGCGGCTGTTTCTGATCGTGGGCGTGACGGGATAACGGGCGCCCGCAAGCGCGGTGATATTGGATTTGCGGCTATTCGTGGCGGCGACATCG
>JALZWD010000359.1 GCA_023300365.1 Flavimaricola sp.
CGATGGCTTTCGCGCCGCTTATCTTGAGCGGCTTGGCACGGTGTCAAACATTGGGGCGTATGATGCCACCGTGAACGATACCCTTGATCACCTTGCACAGCATCTTGAGGACCATCTCGATATCGATGCGCTGCTTGGTGCCGCAGGCGAGGTTAGCTGAATTCTTCGCTTGAGAGGACGCGGTAGATCTCGCGGCGGACGAGTTTGCGCACATTGCGTGTAATCCGTTCGCCCAAGGCACCGCGCAACTCTTGGTGAACGATGTCGCGGACCATCTCGCGCAGGGCGTCTTCGTCGATGGATGTTTCTGCGGCAAGGTATTGCGACAAATCATCATCGATATTGGCGACAAGTGTATCGGCCTCGGCGGCAAGAACCGCCTCCGCAACCAATGCCTCGGTCGTGCTCGGGGTGTCTTCGGTTGTCACGGCGGCAAGGGGTGAATTTGGCAGTTGAGGTGCATCGCGCGGTGTTGGCACCGATTTGACAACATCCGCGATGCGCGTTGTCGCCGCTCTGCTGCCAAAAATTGAGCCGTTCGCCGTCGTTTTTGCCCAATCGATGACCGGCGTTGTCTCGCTGCCGTCGGGTTCAAAATCGTCCGAAGTATCTCCTACAGCGGCCTCAAGATCGGCGATCGTCGAGAGCAGGCGCGCGCGCGCGTCAATGGCCCCGTCTTCTTGGGGTTTATCATCCGACTTGACGGGGTTTGGCTCGGCCAAGGCCGCAGAATGCCACATATCGGTGGGGTCTGGCTGAATGGGATCAGAAAGCTTTAGGGGTTCGCTCGGCGGCTTGGGGGCCACAAATGAGCCCAAGTCGGTCGTGTCATGCGAATTATTATCGGCAAGTAAATCCGTACGCGCCTGCTCAGCCGACGTATCATCCGCCTTGACCGCCGGCGTCAGCAGCAACGGCGCAGGAGACGGCGGTGTTTCTTGCTTGGGCGCACTCGGCAGCATTTGATCGGCGCGCAACACAAGCCGTTCAGGGGCAGAGGGCGAATTGGCGGTGGTTTCGGGCGCGTTTACCGGCACCTCAAGGGCAGTTACTGGTTTCGAATCGGGCTTTAGCGGCGCTTTGACAACGTTGCCCGCACCAGTCGGGGCCTCGCCTTCGGACACAAGCCGCCTGATAGACGCCAAAACGTCCTCGATTTCTATATTTGTCTGCGGATCGGACATTTTTTTCCTGCTTGCCTCGGAGAGAAGACTAGCAATTTTTCCGCCACCCGACAACAGATAGCATCGTTCAAAAGAGTTAGTTTCCGCCTATTGCCTCAAGGACACGATCCAAGGCCTGCCCCTGCTCTGAGGTCACGGTGGGCGCATCACGCACGAGGTTATAGTAGGCTGAGGGGTCGTAGACCTGAACCTGCAGGTTCAAATCCTGCACCGTAAGCAAACCAATCGACGACAAGACCTGATAGGAGGCGATGGTTTCGTCGATCTGAGCAGAAATCAGATTGGTGCGGGCTTCGAGCAATTCTTGCTCTTCGTTAAGCACATCCAGCGTGGTGCGTGCACCGAGCAATGCCTCTTCGCGGACGCCGCGAAAGGCCACGGTTTGCGCCCGGACTTGCTGTTCAAATGCCGCCCGGCTGGCCCGCGCAACTTCAAGAATAGAATAGGCCACTGAGACGTTTTGCTCGACCTGTTGTGACGTCAACAAAAGCGAATAGCGGGCGGCATCACGGCGCGACATGACCTGCCGAATTTGGCTTGAGAGCCGCCCACCTTGATAAATTGGCCCGCCCGCGTTGATACCAACCGAGCCGCTATCGGCAAAATCTTGATCGACGCGGAGGCTCCCGTTCAGCGTGACGTTGGGCCGCAAGGCAGCCTCGGCGCGCAGGATATTTAATTCCGCGGTCGCCACGCTGTGTTGGGCTTCGGTCAGGCTGGGGTGATTGCGTGTCGCAACCGATTGCGCCTGGGGGATAGAGTAAGAAATCCCAACTGGATCAGCGGGTTGCAAAGAGCCCGCCCGGACACCAACGGCCGCAAGATATTCTGCTTGGGCGCGGGCCAATTCGCCCTGTGACGCCGCAAGTTGGCTGCGTGCCGCAGCAAGGCGTGCCTCAGACAGAGACACATCGGTGCGGGTGACTTCGCCCACCTCAAACCGATCATTTGCCGCGCGAAGCTCTTGGATAAGCAACCGCACGTTGCTTTCACGCAATTGAACAAATTGGCTGTTCCGCCGCACGTTCATATAGGCCTCAACGACACGCAAAAGCACCTGTTGTTCGATATCAACCAAAGCGGCGCGTGTGCCCAAGACCAATTCTTTTTGCGCCTCGATCGCAAAGGCAGAGGCCCCGCCATCATAAAGCAGCAACTCGCCTGCGACCTGAATGGATCCGTTTACATCATCGTTGAATGCGTCAGAGCTGTAAGATGCTTGTACATTTGCGGCCCATGTCACGACGGGCAAAAGAGAAGAAACCGCTTGGGCCACGTCTTCATCAGCAGCGCGCAGCAGGGCACGGTTTTGTTCCAAAAGGTCGCTGTTCTCGTAACCCTGCGCCAAAGCATCCGCCAAAGTGACAGCCTGAGCGGCGGTAGAAGACAAAAGCACCCCAAGCGATACTGCCGTGGCGGTTAGGAATTTCGTCAATCTCATTCCAACTGTCCTCAAGGTTTACTGATTATTCTGTGCCCCCACCCCATCTTGGGCGGCGGCGCATCACAATATTGTTGTCTTTAGAGGGCGAAAGCACGGGTCGCCCCGAATCCCTCCAAAACAGGTGCGCCCGCATTAAAGGCAAATCTCCACGTCACATGTCCATCGCGTTTGTGCCCGATCCGAACAACGCCCAGCGCCCCTTCGGCAAAGATTGCGGCAATCCGGCCCCCATCTTTGAGCTGTGCCAACAGATCAGCCGGCACCTCTTCTGCCGCGCCTTGCAAGAGGATCACATCGTATGGGCCACCCTTGGCCGACCCTTCATTTAGCGGGCCCTCCATCACGGCGGCGTTGTCGACGTTGTTCTCGCTGAGGTTGCTCTGGGCCTCTTGAACACGGGCCGGATCATCCTCAACCGCAACAACAAAATCGGCCATATGCGCAAGGATTGCAGTGGAATAGCCAAGACCACAGCCAAGATCGAGAATCACATCTGTAGGTTCAATATCCAGCGCATCAAGCATCTTGGCCAAGGTGCGGGCCTCAAGCATTTCGCGACCATCACCAAGGTTGAGGTTTTCGCCGACATAGGCGGCCTCGCGCATAGATTGCGGGACATACTGCTCGCGCGGCACATCCAACATCGCGTCAATAATCGGAAACTTGGTTACATCTGATGGCCGGACTTGGGTGTCCACCATCATCGTCCGGCGCAGTGCATAGTCAGCCACAAGTAAACTCTTTCGGTCAGAATTGTCTGGGACGTGATGCCATAACGCGGCCCGCTGAGCAACGTAGAACTATCGACAATGCGGTGTCTTGCACGGGCATTTACCTTGGTATAACAGACGACGAACAAGGCGGGTGGGCAGGTAGGTTATGCAGCGGATTGCAAATCCGTGTAGACCGGTTCGATTCCGGTACCCGCCTCCATCGTTTCCGGTGGCCCCTGTCAATCATTCGGCTCAATCGGCCCTGTCAGGACCAACAGTGCATATCCCCGAGCGACTGAAACTCCGGCTATTTGACCTGACCGCACCCGCGATTGATCCGCTGGCACAAGACTGTGTGTCGCAAGCACAACATGCGCTCAACGCCAATGATACCAAAGCCGCGCTGGCCCTTTTTGCCGAGGCCATTGGCCATGATGGGCGCGCCCTTATCCGGCCATGGGGCCTTGAGCCCAAGCGTGCGCAAGACCAATTCGATGTGATCCGCACACTGATGAAAACCCGCCTTGAAAGGTGGTACCGCGACACCAAGGCCCGCAAAGCGCCGCCTGTGGCGCGTTTGGCAGACAAGATTGCCCTGCGCGATTGGGCCAAGGATCAAACCGCCGTCCGCATCCCAACCCCGCTTGGACAGTTTGACGGATTTAACGCTGTGCCATGGCCCAAATTTGAGACCCAATCCGTGGTTATAAAACCCCGGCATGGCGCAATGGCGCGCGGGGTTTTGGTGTTGTCGGAAGGGTTTGACCTGATGCGCCACCAACAGGTTGGCCCAAGCCTTGCGCAATATGCCGCCAAAATTTGGGAAACCGAATCCGTTAAAGACGGCGCCGTTCTGGCCGAGGCTCTGGTCAGGGATCCGGCCCCCGACACGGCGATCCCAAGAGATTTCAAAGGGTTTTGCGTGGCGGGCAAGGTGGCCTTTGTTGTCGTCCAAGACACCAACGGGCCCGGTGGCTACCAAGCCTTTCGTCAACGCCGCGCCTTTGACGCCAAGGGGCACGCCGTTCCGCGCACCCATGGCAGCGTGCCCGATATTGGCGAGGCCACGCTGCCGGCGCGGTTCTTTGAGGTTGTCACAGCCATGGAGCGGCTCTCGGCGATCTTTCCCCAAGCCCTTCGGTTGGACTTTTACCTTGACCATGATGGCCCCGTGCTCGGCGAAATCACCACTTATCCGAACGCAGGCCTTGGCTTTGCCCCCTTTTCAGCGCGGACATTTCACCAAATGCTCGCCGTCTCGGCGCAGCTTGAATAGCCGAGCTGTCCTAAAGACGCGCCACCAATTGCGCCACGCGCATGCGCACGGCCTCGGATATCGCCCCACCACGATGCGGATCGTTCAACGTGCAAAGCCATGCGGCCTCGGGCGCAATCTCGCGGTCCATCCGGTGCCAAGTCAGGGCGGCCAACACATCATGCGCCGGGGCGGGCAGCGCCCCACGACATTCAAGCCCATTCAGCACGCCCCAAACACGCGTCCAACACCGCCCAACCGACCACGGATTATACCCCCCGCCGCCCAACACCAACAAACGCGGCGCTATCCCCATTAGCGCGTCAATCACCCCGGCATGGGCGCCGTTTGACAGGCACATCTTGGATTGCGGATCCTCGGTGATCGCGTCAGAGCCACATTGCACGACAATCGCGTCAGGTGCGAATTGTGCAATTATCGGCAAAATAAGGGCCTCGCGCACATGCGCCATGTCGTCATCGTGAAACCCGCGCGGCACCGGCAGGTTAAACACATTGCCACACCCTGTGTCGTCGATCGCACCCGTGCGTGGCCAACGGTTTTCCTCGTGCACCGATATGACAAGCACATCAGGCGTATCCGCGAACGCCGCCTCGACCCCGTCGCAATGATGCGCGTCGATATCCACGTAGGCCACGCGCCGCGCCCCGTGATGTTGCAACGACAAGATCGCCAAGGCCGGATCGTTGAAATAACAAAAGCCATTGGCATAATCGGCAAAGGCGTGGTGCGTGCCGCCGCCGGGCGCAAACACGGTGCCGCCGTCGCGCAGCATCTCGCCCGCGAGGATCACGCCACCAGACGACGTGGCGGGCCTGCGAAACACTTCGGGGAACACCGGGTTGGCGTGTGTGCCGATATTGTGCCGTTCGCGGACCGCATCACTGACCTTTTGGTCGCGCTCAGCGGCCTGAAGGGCTGCGACATAATCGGCGGAATGAAACCGCGTCAGGGCCGCAGGGCGCGCACGCGGCGAGCGGACATATTGCGCGTCGGGCAACCAACCCAACGCCCGCGACAGGTCCATCGCGGTTGACACACGCGGAATGCGCAACGGATGCCAACCACCATAGCTTGAGCCACGATAAATCTCGGACCCAATAAACATCGGTTTGTCTAATCTCACAGGTTACGCCCCATTGCACCGCCCCCAAGTTTGCCTAAGTTAAGGCCAACACACCAAAAGTCTGTAGGCAATGATCAAATTCACTCTGTCTTGCGAGAACAACCACCGCTTTGAAAGCTGGTTTGCGTCGTCCAGTGCGTATCAAAGCCTTTTGTCGGCGGGCATGGTGTCTTGTGTGTCGTGCGGCAGCACCAACATCGAAAAATCCCTGATGGCCCCGTCTGTGGCAACCTCGGGGGCCGAAGAGGCCCCGAACCTGACCGCCCCCGCCAGCGACCAAGAGACCGCAATGGCCGACATCAAGCGCAAGGTTGAGGAAAACGCCGACTATGTGGGCATGTCCTTTGCCTCCGAGGCCCGCGCCATTCACGATGGCACAGCCCCTGAGCGGCCGATTTATGGCGAGGCGAACCTCAAGGAGGCAAAGTCCCTCATTGAAGACGGCGTCCCTGTAGCCCCCCTCCCCTTTATGCCCAAGAAAAAGGTCAATTAGATGCGGATGCTCATCACCGGCGCAAATCGCGGCATTGGCGCGGAAATGGTGCGGATTGCGAACACGCGAGGCCATGACGCATTGGGGACCAGCCGCGCAGAGGCGCCGCCGCTCCTTCCTTTGGACGTCACTGATCCGCTTTCGGTATCTCGGCTTGCCAGTACTTTGGGCGACGCACCACTTGATCTGCTTGTTTGCAATGCGGGCGTTTTCCTCGAAAGAGGCCAAACGATTGATGAGGGCTATGCCCCCGCCCTCTGGGCCGACAGTTTTGCGGCCAACGTGACGGGTGTTTTCCTCACGATCCAAGCCATGCTTCCCCACCTGCGGCGCAGCAAGTCTGGCAAAATCGCGATCATCAGCAGCCAAATGGCCAGCGACACTTATGCGCCGGGCGGATCGTATATCTACCGCGCGTCTAAGGCTGCGGTGCTCAATCTGGGGCGCAACTT
>JALZWD010000360.1 GCA_023300365.1 Flavimaricola sp.
TGATTGGGCCAATGCCGAAGTAGGATTGCTTGGCTGGCGGCGCTCTCATCGCTTTTGCAAAGCGACTGCCGCTTGGACGGTGCCCGCGAATTGCGGACATCGGGGAAGGCCGCCAGATGGTTATGCTGATTGGGCCGATGCCGAAGTAGGCACGTGTGCTTAGTGAGATTTTGGAGCCGCTCCTGTTTGGGGGCGGCTTTTTTTGTGGTTGTGTGTGTCTGGATGGTTAAGCTGGTCACGCAAGTATAAGGAGACCGCCGTGTATCAGCCGTATTTTAGCGCAGATGACTGTGACATTGAGGCGTTCAAAGCATTGCTTGCGCAGCAGACCCGCGCTGGGGATGTGCCATTTGCGTCCGAGATCATCGCCAATGTGCCGATTTATGAGGTTGCGGCCCTTGATCTGACGGGGCCTGAGCGCCCTGCCCTTATGGCGGAATGGGCGCGTGTGATGTTGCGCGGCGCGGGGGCGATTGTGTTGCGTGGGGCCTATGCGCAAACGCGCGTTTTGGATGAGGCGACGGAGATTTACACGGCGATTATTGCCGAGGAAAAGGCCCAAGGTGGCAGTTCGGCGGATCATTTTGCCGCTGGCACCAATGACCGTGTTTGGAATTCGTTGCAAAAGCTGTGTCTGGCGGATGCGGATGTGTTTGCGCGGTATTTCGGCAATCTGGCGATTGATGCGGCAAGCGAGGCGTGGCTGGGGCCGAATTATCAGATGACGGCGCAGGTGAACCTTGTGTATCCGGGCGGGGCCGCGCAGCAGGCGCACCGGGATTATCATTTGGGGTTCCAGACGGCGGAGGTTTCGGCGGCCTATCCGGCGCATGTGCATGACCTGTCGCCGGTGATGACATTGCAGGGCGCTGTGGCGCATTGTGATATGCCGGTTGAGAGTGGGCCGACCAAGTTGTTGCCGTTTTCACAAGCGTACCGGGCCGGATATGCGGCGTACCGGTTGCCGGAATTTGCGGAATATTTCGATGCACATTGCGTGCAGGTGCCTTTGAAAAAGGGTGATGCGCTGTTTTTCTCGCCGGCGTTGTTTCATGCGGCGGGGGCGAATTCGACGGCGGATGTAGAGCGGATGGCCAATTTGATGCAGGTGGGTTCGGCGATGGGGCGGACGTTGGAGAATGTCGACCGATTGGCGATGTGTAAGGCGCTTTATCCCGTTTTGAGCGGCACACCAGTGACGCCGCAGGTGCGCGCAGCGGTGGCCTGTGCGGCGGAGGGGTATTCGTTTCCAACAAACCTTGACCGCGATCCGCCCGTTGGGGGGTTGGTGCCCCAAACGCAAGCGGCGCTGTTTCTGGGTGCGCTGGAAACCGGGATGCCCCAAAGCGACTTGTTTGCGGCCCTTGATGCGCAGGCGGCGCGCAAGCGGGCTTAGGTCGCGGCCTCCTCAACGGCGCGTTTGGCCATCACCGTGACGAGGTGGGCGCGGTATTGCGGCGCGCCGTGGATATCGCCCAACATCCCCTCCGCGTCCAGTGTGAGGCCATCAAGCGCGGAGGCCGCGAAGCTGTTGGAAAGCGCGGCTTCGGCCTCGGCCCAACGAAAAACCCCGTCTTCGGAGGCGCCAGTGACCCCGACGCGCACGCCCGATGCGTAACGGCACACCATGACCCCGGTGAGGGCAAAGCGCGAGGCGGGTTGGTTAAACTTTTGATAGCTTGCGGCCTGCGGGATCGGGAATTGTACTTCGGTGATGATTTCGCCCTCTTCGAGCGCCGTGCCGAACATGCCGTCAAAGAAATCATCCGCCGCAATCTGGCGGGTGTTGGTGATGATCGTGGCCCCGGTGGCCAAGGCGGCGGCGGGATAGCAGGCGGCGGGATCGTTGTTGGCGAGGCTGCCGCCCACGGTGCCGCGCGTCCGCACGGCCGGATCACCGATATGACCAGCAAGATCGGCCAAGGCGGGAAATGCACCGCCGTCGCGGGCGACAACCGCATGTGGCGTCGCCCCACCGATGCACAGTGCATTGGCATCCGAACGGCAAATACCGCGCATTTCGGGAATAGATGATAGGCTGACCAAAACCGTTGGCATCGCCAAACGCTGTTTGAGGGTTGGGATCAGCGTCTGCCCGCCGCCCAAAGCCTGGGCGTCATCTTGGGCCAAGGCCTTGGCGGCGTCCGCAATGGTGGAGGGCCGTTCAAAATCAAAGGCATACATGTCGCGCCCTCCTCTTGTTGGATCAAATATTGCGGTTTAGTTGAACAAACGCTCAAGCTCATTGGCGACAAAAGTTCGCTCATCTTCGCCAGATTCGCTGTAGATCACCATAAAGCCGTTGATCACCCCGCCGTTGACCACAGGGCACATAAAGGTGACGTCGTTATTGCCCGGACCCAGATCCCAACCATAGACGATCCAATCGGTTACCACGACTTCGCCACCATTGTTTTTTATATGGGCGTTCATCGCCAATTCGGCACGGCGCAGACATTCGTCGCGGTCGCCGACTTCGAGCATGTCGCGCACAGAAAAACCTTCGGCAAAAGCCGGAGTAGTTGACGTAAGGGCCATAAGAGCCGCGGCAAATCCTAGAATACGCATTTTCAATTTTCTCCTATTTTATAGTTAGTCGCTTGGTTAAATGGCGCTTGGTTAATGAGCCGCCAGTGTCACATCCTGCCCGGAGGCCGCCATGATGGCCTTGATGATGTTATGATAGCCCGTGCAGCGGCACATATTGCCTTCGAGATAGGCGCGCACTTCGGCCTCGGTTGGTTTGGGATTTTCGCGCAACAGCGATGTGGCGGCCATGATCATGCCGGGCGTACAAAACCCGCATTGCAATCCGTGGTGATCCTGAAAGGCCTGTTGGATATCGCCAAGCGAGCCGTCGTCATTGGCCATACCTTCGATGGTGCGCACCTCTGCGCCGTCGGCCTCAAGTGCGAGCATGGTGCAAGATTTGGCCAATTGGCCGTTTACATGAACAAGACAGGCGCCGCATTGACTTGTGTCGCAGCCGATATGCGTGCCGGTTAGGCGCAACCCGTCGCGCAAAACTTCGGAGAGCAAAGTGCGGCCTTCGACCTCGGCGGAGGCGGATTTGCCGTTGATCGTTATTGATATCTGGGCCATCGGGACGCTTTCGTTTGCATAGAGTTTTGATCGTGTTTGTGCGAGTTAAGCACGCCGCATGCTTGTTTGGGACTCTCAAAATGTGGGTGGTTGAACATTTTTATTGCTTGGGCGGTGATTTTCGTAAGGATTGAATGACTTGGGCCAGAATGCTGACCGCGATTTCGGCGGGTTTGCGCCCCCCCAGATCAAGGCCCACGGGCGCATGGATACGGGCGATTTGATCATCAGACAGCCCCATTTGAGTAAGGCGTTCGACCCGCTTGGCGTGGGTTCGGGTAGAGCCCAGAGCCCCGATATAAAACGCCTTGGACCCGAGGGCCGCGATCAACGCGGGATCATCAATTTTGGGATCATGTGTGAGGGCGATGATGGCGGTGCTGCTGTCGATGCCAAGACCGCCTAGGGCCTCGTCGGGCCAAGCATCCACGAGGGTATGGCCGGGGAAGCGGGCCGGCGTGGCAAAGGCGGGGCGCGGATCGATGATGGTGGGATCAATCCCCGCGAGGGCCGCCATTTGCACCAAAGGTTGGGTGATATGAACCGCACCGATGATCAGCATGCGCAGGGGCGGATTGATCACGAGCGTGAATTTTTCGCCGTCCGCAGAGAGGCCCGACCGATCAAGGGCGACGTTTTGCGGGGCCATATCATGGGCGAGCAATTGGTGGGGGCCGCCGTCCAAGGGCACCTGCCAGCCGGTTGGGATGCGGGCCTTGGCCGCCGTGACCACGTGTTTGAGCAAGTCTGGGTCAAGTGCTGTGCCCACAGGTTCGACCAACACGCGGATGGTGCCGCCGCAAGCGAGGCCCACGGCGAAGGCATCATCGTCACTGACCCCGTAGGTAAGGAGGCGGGATTTGCCATCCGCGAGGGCCTCTTGCGCCTCGAGGATCACGGCCCCTTCGACGCAGCCGCCCGAGACCGAGCCTTGCATCTCGCCGCTGGCATCAATGACCAGTTGCGATCCCACGCCGCGCGGCGCAGAGCCCCATGTTTCAATGACCGTGGCCAAAGCGGCCCCGCGCCCGGCGGCATGCCAATCGAGGGCCAATTGAATTTCAGCGGCGTGCATTTGGTGTCTTTCGTAAGGATTTTGGCCCAGATCTTGGCAAGAACCCTGGGGGCGGGGCGGCGTTAGTAATTGTATTCAGTAAAGATCAGACGGGCCGGATTGCGGCGGGTGCCGTCATAAGAGCCGATCCAGATGTCGTAGCGCCCTTGCTGGGGATCTTGGATGGTGATGGCGGGGCTGAGGCCGCGGTAGTCGTCGTCGTAGTACCATGTCCGGCCATCGGGGGCGTTGACCAACAAAATGGCGTCAGCGCGCGAGTCGATGGCGATGGTCAATTGCTGGGATCCGCCGCGCCACGTGAGGCTAAAGTCTGGGCGGGTGGTGACAAAACCGTTCATCGGCTCGCCGTAGGTATAAACGGTACCGAACCCGCAGCGGTTGAGATTAACCGTGCCGCCGGCGGTGACATTGCGCACCTGTGGGTCGGGCAAGAAGCCCGCGTTGAGTTGAATGCCGCCGAAATGCGGGCGCAGGTTGAAATTGGGGCAGGCCTGAACGGTGGTGGCGGCAAGGGCCGCAGCGGTGGCAAATCCCGCAAAAATATATTTAAACATGACTATCTCCTTAGGCTCCGTCGCGCATGGGACGGTTAATTTTTTCAGCGTGGTAGGTCTTTGACGTGTGGTCAATTCGCTTCCTTGGAAAAAATCGCGCCAAGTGGGGGTTTCGTGACCCCGCAGGGACATTTTCATGGCCATATACACGCTATGGTTGGGTTTTAGCCCGTGCAATGAAGCAGTTGTTGGTGGCCGAGCGGATGTCGACAAAAGCGATGTCGTCGCGTGAGAGCAGACTGTCGACGTAATCGGGGAGCGCGTCTTTGGGGGTGATCTGGCCCGAGCCATAGACGATGCGGTGGTCGGAGCAATAGCCTTTGATGAGGTATTGCTCCGAGGATGTGAGGTTGGGGGGGATGCCGTCTTGGTCCCACGCGGTGCAGTCTTTTGCGCATAAGAACACTGGGCCAGTTTCTGCATAAGGCTGGGGTTTGGGGAATGGGCGCGCGGCGAGGATGAGCATGGCGGCGCCTTTGGGGACTTGTGCCAAGCAGCAGCGGCAAGGGTTGCCGGCGCCCTCTGAGACCGCGCGTTCGGCGGGCTGGCCGTTGACGTCTGCGCCGCCTGCGCGGATGTGGGCGATGTATGTGGCGTCGAGCGGGTGGTATCGGGTCATGGGGTGTCTCCTGTTGTATTGCCCCCCTTAATAAATGGGTGTGGCAGCGTGACGCGATCCGTTTCCTGCCCCTTTCACACCGCCCCTTGCCGCGTTAGGGTTTGATGACACCGCCAAAAGGGATCACCGCGATGAACGAGACCACAAAGATTGCCGCCGCCGGGTTTGGGCCCGATTTGGGATCGTTTGATTGGGCGGACCCGTTTCGTTTGGAGCAGCAGTTGGGCGAGGATGAACGGATGTTGCGCGATGGGGCGCGGGCGTTTGCGCAAGATAAGTTGGCGCCGCGCGTCCAAGAGGCCTACCGCGCGGAAGCAACGGACCCGGCAATTTTTGCCGAGATGGGTGCGGCGGGATTATTGGGAAGCACGATCCCCGAAGAATATGGCGGCTTGGGCGCGGGATATGTGACTTATGGGTTGATCGCGCGGGAAGTGGAACGTGTGGACAGCGGCTATCGGTCGATGATGTCTGTGCAGTCCTCGTTGGTTATGTATCCGATTGAGGCCTATGGCACCGAAGCGCAAAAGCGCAAATATTTGCCCGGATTGGCGGCAGGCACGTTGATCGGCTGTTTTGGATTGACCGAGGCCGACGCAGGATCAGATCCCGGCGGGATGACCACGACGGCCAAACAGATCGACGGCGGATACGTTTTGAATGGCGCAAAGATGTGGATTTCGAACGCGCCGATTGCGGATGTGTTTGTGGTCTGGGCCAAATCAGAGGCGCATGGCGGCAAAATTCGCGGTTTTGTTTTGGACAAGGGCATGACGGGCCTGAGTGCGCCCAAGATTGCGGGCAAGCTGTCGCTTAGGGCGTCGATCACGGGCGAGATTGTGATGGAGAACGTCGCGGTTGGCGAAGACGCGCTGTTGCCCGGTGTGGAAGGATTGAAGGGGCCGTTTGGCTGTTTGAACCGCGCGCGGTACGGGATTTCGTGGGGTGTGATGGGCGCGGCTGAGGCGTGTTGGCACGGGGCGCGGCAATACGGTCTGGACCGTAAGCAATTTGGCAAACCTTTGGCACAGACGCAGCTGTTTCAGAAAAAACTTGCGGATATGCAGACCGAGATCACGCTTGGGCTTCAGGGGTCGCTTCAGGTGGGGCGTTTGTTGGATGCCGGGCAAGCCGCCCCTGAGATGATTAGCATGATGAAGCGTAACAATTGCGGCAAGGCGATTGAGGTCGCACGGCACGCCCGCGACATGCATGGCGGCAATGGCATTTCGGATAGTTTTCCGATCATGCGCCACATGATTAACCTTGAGACCGTGAACACTTATGAGGGAACACATGACGTGCACGCCCTTATTTTGGGACGCGCGCAGACCGGATTGCAGGCCTTTTTCTAAGTTTTTAGGGCCTTTTTTGGAAACAGTCTGTTTTTACCCCCCGTTTCGGAGGCCCAAACGCGTGTGAGCATTGCAAACCCATTGAAAAGTCTAAAAGTTAGTAAACGGGTTATGTCTTGAGAGTATTGTTATGCCGCTGCCACTGCCAGAGTTGAATTTTGATTTGTCCAATCATAGCCGCGACCAATGGTTCGCGGAGATGGAAGAGGTGGGCGAAGAGCATGGCTATCTTGAGCGGCTGGGTGACAATCACACGGCCCTTTTTGTGGATGTGGGCCCCAAGCTTTTGGTGACGTTCGAACAGATGGGCGTGATCCGCAATCGAAAAGGCAGCCTGCCGCGCGGCTTTGCCTATGCGATGGATCAGGGTTGGTCGGTGTTATGTTTGATTGCCGAAGGCCCGACATGGTTTCGCAACGAACGTGTTTACCGCTATATTGATCGGCTGACCGACGAGGGGTTCTTTGAGGATTTTGAAGAGACCCTGTTTTACGGCAACCACGATTGTGGATATGCCGCCGCGGCGTTTTCAGTGGCCTCGCCCGGTGCGCGCCTTTTGGCGGTGCGCCCGGCCGCATCCCTTGATCCGGCGGTGTCGCGGTGGGATCGACGTTATGTTGAGCAGCGGCGGTTGGATTTCAACAGCCGCTATGGCTATGCGCCTGATATGATTGAAGCCGCGCAGAATGCCTATGTTGCGGTGGATCCAACAGCGACGGCAGATTCGATGCACGCCGCGTTGTTTCGGCGGCCCAATAGCACGCAATTGAATTGCACCTATGCAGGCCCGCGTATCGAAGCATTATGGGATACGATGGGGATCATGCCGCAGGTCATGGCCTCGGCGATGAGCGGGCGTTTGACCCCTGCCCGCTTTGGCCAATTGTGGCGCGCGCGCCGGGACAATGGCCCCTATCTGCGCACCCTTTTGAAGCGGTTGGATCGCGCCGAACGGCCGGACCTTGCGCTTCGTTTGTGTCGGCATGGCATGGGGGGCCAACATGAGGCCACCTTTGCCGAGCGTTTTAACGAACTCGCAGCGATGCAAAGCACCGCCGCGCAGTAAGCGTTTGGCCGCCTTAGGCCGCGTCGTCGTCGAGATCAACGCCGTCTTTTTCGGGAATAGCAGCCTTGGCCGCGGCAACGATACGTTTGCCAAAATAGCCCAATGTGCCGCCCAGAATGACCCAGAAGGTTGAACCGGAGGCCAACAAAGCCGACACGATCCCCACCACCAACATCACAAGGATGAATGCCAACAAACGCAATTCACCTGCTTCGAGTGTGATGTATTTTCCTGCCATATCGGCAACCGGTTTGGCCAAAATCGGCTCGGCCTGGGGCGTGAAAAACCCGCCCGCAATCGCAACAATAAATCCCAGCATAGTCCCACCTTCTTATTTCAATCGATCTTAGTATGTATCGCCGCGACAGCTCAGCATCGCAAGTGCCTATGGTCAGCGTTGTGTTTCAAGTATACTAGGGGGAAAATGAGAGATGCAGCCCCAACCACGATAACGATCCGCCGGCCCGACGATTGGCATTTGCATTTGCGCGATGGCGAAATGCTTGCTGCTGTGGCCCCTGAAACCGCACGGCATTTTGGCCGCGCGATCATTATGCCCAATCTTGTGCCGCCCGTTGTGACGGCCGCCCAAGCCGTCGCGTACCGCGAGCGGATTATGGCGGCCCTGCCGGGTGATACGCGGTTTGAGCCGTTGATGACGCTTTATTTGACCGAAGACACCGATCCTGCGGATGTGGCCGCAGCCTTTGGCGAGGGGATCGCGCGGGCGGTGAAGCTTTATCCTGCGGGGGCCACGACCAATTCCGCCTCAGGCGTGGCGGATTTCGATAAGGTGCGCGGCGTTCTTGAGACGATGGCAGAGATCGGCATGCCGCTTTGTGTGCACGGCGAAGTCACGGATAGCGAGATTGATATTTTTGATCGTGAGGCGGTGTTTATCGACCGGGTCCTTAAGCCCATTCGCAAGGCCGTGCCGGATTTGCGGGTGGTGATGGAGCATGTCACCACGCAAGACGCGGTGGATTACGTCCGTGATAGCCACAAGAACATTGCGGCGACAATCACGACGCATCACCTGATCATCAACCGCAACCATATCCTCGCGGGGGGTATTCGGCCGCATTATTATTGCCTGCCTGTGGCAAAACGCGAGGCGCACCGTGTGGCGTTGGTTCAGGCGGCTGTCTCGGGGGATCGGCGATTTTTCCTTGGCACCGATAGTGCGCCGCATACGGATGCCAACAAGCTGATGGCTTGTGGGTGTGCGGGGGTTTTCTCGGCCTCGGTGACGATGAGCTGTTTGGCGGAAGTGTTTGAAGCGGCAGGAAAATTGTCCGCATTGGAGGCCTTTGCCTCGTTGAATGGGCCGAAATTTTACAAGATGCCCGCGAATGAAGACACCATCACCCTGACCAAAGGTGCGCCGCTTGAGGTGGCCCCGGTTTTGAAAACCGCCCAAGGGGATGTGACGGTGTTTGACCCCGGCTTCCCATTGCATTGGCACATCCAAGACGAGACTTAGGCCCGATATGCGCGCGGCTAATTAAGCCGTTCGCGCCGCCGCAAAGATAAAAAAGGTTTGACCACATGATCCCCACCAGCTTTCCGACAAAAGAAGAGATTGCCCGGCTTACGGCGCGGATGCTGCTTGAGATTGGGGCCGTGGATTTTAATGCCACCGAGCCGTTTACCCATGCCAGCGGCAAGAAAGCGCCCACCTATGTCGATTGCCGCAAGCTGATCTCGTATCCGCGCATTCGGGCGGTTTTGATGGATTTCTTGACCGTGACCACAATGCGCGAAGCCGGGTTTGAGGCGTTTGACAATATCGCGGGCGGTGAGACGGCGGGCATCCCATTTTCGGCCTTTGTGGCGGAGCGTATGGCCCTGCCGATGACATATGTGCGCAAAAAGCCAAAAGGATATGGGCGCAACGCGCGGATTGAGGGGGTGATGACGCCCGAGCAGCGGGTTCTTTTGGTCGAAGACCTGACGACGGATGGCGGATCAAAGGTGAGCTTTGTGAACGCAATTCGCGACACTGGCGCGACATGTAATTGGACGGCCGTGATTTTTTATTACGGCATTTTCGAAGGTGTCACCGAAGCCCTCGCGAAGGACGGCATTGGCCTGATTTATCTTTGCACATGGTGGGATGTTTTGGCCGAAGCCAAAGCCCAAGGCAGCTTTGATGCGGCGACATTGGAGGCCGTTGAGACCTATTTGCGGGATCCTGCGGCATGGTCAGCTGCGCATGCGTGAAGTTATCCCCACAAACATACAATTTGCAGCGCCCTGCGAAGATATTTTATGACAGGGATACCGCCTGGGGGGGCGGGGATTCGGGTCAGGATCCATTTAAGGGCCGCAAAAAATAGGCCGATAAGGTAAGGGGACAGGCGAATGAACGAGCTTACCACATTCAATGCCAGCGGCGCGCCCGAGACCAAGGGCGATGAGATGCCTCATTCGATCGAGGCCGAGCAACAGCTTTTGGGCGCGATCCTGACCAATAACGATGTGTTTGACCGTATTGATGCGATCATCAGCGCCGACCATTTTTATGACCCCGTGCATGCGCGCATTTACGATGTGGCCGCAGTGCGCATTAAGAAAAACACCCTTGCCTCGCCTGTGACGCTTAAGGCGTTTTTGGAGGATGATGAGGGGCTTAAGGAATTGGGTGGGCCTGCCTATTTGGCGCGTCTTGCGGGGGCCGCGATTTCGGCTTTTGCCGCGCGAGACTATGCGCAAATGATCTATGATTTTGCGATCCGTCGCGAGCTTATTACATTGGGGAGTAATATCTCTGACAAGGCCCGGACGATGGACATATCGAGCGAGCCGAAAGAGCAGATCGTTGAGGCCGAGCAAGAGCTGTACCGGATGGCCGAAGCTGGCACGACCGAGAGCGGGTTTCAATCGTTTCTGCGGGCGGTGACCGATGCGGTTTTGGTGGCCAATGCCGCCTATCAGCGCGACGGTGGATTGGCCGGTGTTTCAACCGGTTTGGTTGATATGGACAAGAAGCTTGGGGGGTTGCACAAATCCGACTTGTTGATCCTTGCGGGGCGCCCGTCGATGGGCAAGACCTCTTTCGCAATGAATCTTGTCGAAGAAGCGGCGATAAGTCAAAACCTGCCAGTTGCGGTATTCAGCATGGAGATGCCGGGAGCACAGCTGGCAACTCGTATG
>JALZWD010000361.1 GCA_023300365.1 Flavimaricola sp.
GCCACAACGCCAAGGTTGCGGTAAAAATTCGACACCGCCCACATGATCCACCCCGACATCGCATTCAGCCGCAGCGTCAGCGCCGTCGCCGCCGCCACAACACCCACAGATGCCGTCAGGCCAAACCAAAGATACATCGCCCATCCAACAACACCAACCACAAGGAAACCGTTCAACACCATCAGGCCCACGTCCATGATCGTATAAAGCCGCATCTCAACCTGAAACGTCCTGCGCGATTCCTCGATCGCCTCCTTGGCATAGGTCACCTCGCGATCATGATGCGCGAACATCTTGACCGAATGGATATTGGTATAGCTATCAACAACACGCCCCGTCACCGCCGACCGCGCATTCGACGCCGCCTCAGACGCCGGGCCAATACGTTTCACCACCCAACGCAGCAAAAACAGATAGGGCAACAGCCACATCATCATAGGAATAATCAAACGCGGATCCGCATCCCCAAGCAGGATCGCCGCCCCAATAATATAGGCAATCGCAAAGGTAATCGCATCAAACAGCTGAAACACCACCTCGCCCGCCGCGGGCGGCGTCTGCATGATCCGGTTGGCGATCCGCCCCGCGAAATCATCCTCAAACCAACCCACAGATTGCCGCAACACGTGCTTATGCGCCCGCCACCGAACCAACGTCCCAAAATTCGGCAGGATCGAGTTATTCAGCAGCGCAATCTGCCAGATATGCAACGCAGGCCGCGCCAGCAGAATAAACAACGCCACCCCGATAAACTCGAGGCCATAATCGGTCCAAACCTGATCCGGCTCTCCATTGCTCAACAGGTCAATCAAACGGCCCATATAATAGATCAACCAAACCTCAATGATCGCGATGATCACAGATAGGGTGCCCGTCACCCAAAACACGCGGTGAAACGGCTTGGCATAGTCGCGCAGAAACGGGCCCAGCTCGGTTGGCGGGGCGTCTACCTCGGGATACGAGACATAGGGATCAACAAGGTTTTCAAAGTATTTAAACATGACGGCGCTCCTAAAATCTGAGCGTTTGAAAGGGCAAAATGGTGCGTACGGTCCTCTGAGCAGACCGCCAAAACAGGATCGGTCTGGTCAGGCCAGCGTAGATCGAATCCTGTTATCCATCGTGCGCCTCCATCATGTCTGCGTCAGAGTGATCTAAACGACGGCGCGCAAAATGTCACCCCACCAAATTAGATCATGGCTCAAGCAGCTGATCCCGCGTCAATAAAAACCCCGATGTGATCCAAGCGCCCTCAATCTCGGCCAATCGTCGCCCAAGCGCCTGCCCCTCAAATTCGGGCATAAGATCCGCCGATTTAACCGGGAATTTTTGCGTGGCCCCATGACGCGCTTGCGCGATCTGATCGGGGTCAACTTCGCGCTCAAACGCGGCGGCCCGCAACGCAAGAATATCCACCGCGCGCTCCGCCCCAAGGCGATACCCAAGCTCAGGCGCAGGTGTCACACTTTCCAAACCATCGCGCAAAACCTGCAATTGCTTGGCCTGGGCCTTGGACAGGCGCAACGCCTCGGCCACATCCTCGCCGCCCAGCGCCGCAAGCCGCCGCATCGGATCGGGCGCCAACCCCGCCACCTCCTCGACATGGATCAACACCAGCAAAAGCCCCGTCCCCGCACCGGGCAAAAGCCGCATCAAAACCCCGCTCGCACGCATCGCCGCAAGCGAGGGCGCGGGATCATCGGCTGCCAACAGCTTGCGCATCTCTGCCCCAACCCGCTCGGCGCTCACATGCTCCAATCCATCAAGACCACCCGCACAAGCCGCAAGCCCGTCTTGGTCAATCCCTTCGCTCAGGTCGCCATAAATCGCGTGAAACCGGAAAAACCGCAGGATACGCAAATAATCCTCGGCGATCCGCGCATCCGCATCGCCGATAAACCGCACACGCCGCGCGCACAGATCGGGCAACCCCCCAAGCGGATCGGCAACCGTGCCATCAGGGGCCGCATAAATCGCATTCATTGTAAAATCGCGCCGCGCGGCATCCTCGGCAATGTCATCCGAAAACGCGACGGTCGCACGCCGCCCATCCGTGGCCACATCGCGCCGAAAGGTGGTGATCTCAAACGGCTTGCCATCCACAACAACCGTCACCGTGCCATGCTCAATCCCCGTCGGGATCACCTTAAGCCCCGCCGCCTTGGCCAGCGCCACAACATCATCAGGCCGCGCATTCGTGGTCAGGTCCATATCCGACACAGGCACATCCAACAGGGCATTGCGCACGCATCCGCCCACAAACCACGCCTGATGCCCCGCGTCCGTCAACATGCCGCACACCTTTTGCGCCGCATCCGAAGACAGCCAATCCGCCTTGATCTGTGTCATACACTCACCTGCTTTGTCTCACGACGCTCTGCCCCAACACGCTCTGCCAAAGTTCGCAAAATACGCGCCGTCGCACCCCAAATATAATACGGACCATACGGCACGACGTAATATTCCCGTCGGCTCCCCTGCCATATGCGCCCCTCAACCCTGAAATTCGCAAGGTTGGTGACATGCGCCAAAGGCACGCGAAAAATCTCGGCCACCTCGCCCGCCTCGGCGATCTCCTCAAACGGCGCGGTCACGATCCCCACAACAGGCGTCACCTTATACGATGTCACGGTTTCATGCGGCGGCAAAATGCCGATCACTTCAACCAATCCGCGCGGCAGGCCAATCTCTTCGTCAGCCTCACGAAGCGCGGCCTCGGTGGCATCCACATCATCCGCATCCTGACGCCCACCCGCAAAAGCAATCTGTCCGGGATGGTTCTTCAAATGCGCCGCACGTTTCGTCAAAATCACCTCAAGCCCAGCGCCGCGATCCGCAAGGGCTACCAAAACACCCGCAGGCTTAAGAACCCGCCCCTGGGGCAAAACCAAATCGGGATGCAAATCAAAGTCCGACGACCCCTGCCCCTGTTGGGCCAAAGCACGGCGGATGGCGGCAAGATCAGGCACCTTTGTCCGCTTCAAATCCCAACGTCTTGGGATCAAAACTGTAGTGTGTTCCGCAAAACTGGCAATCGGCCGTCACGGTGCCATCGTCCTTGGTCATATGCGCAATATCCTTGGCCGAATAAATCGACAGGCTTTGGCGCACACGGTCCTCCGAACAGGTACACCCAAATCGCACCTGCTGCGGATCAAACACCCGTGGTTGCTCTTCATGAAACAGCCGCACCAGTAAATCCGTGGGCGTCACCGACGGCCCGATTAATTCAAGCGCATCCACCGTATCAAGCAAGACATTCACCCGGTTCCAATTCTCGCCCTCTTCGTCATTGAGAACATCCGCCGCATCAAGCAACCCATCCTCCCCCGAAGGCCCGTCTTTGGCAAACGGCGACGCGGCGGGCATATGCTGCAACATGATCCCCCCGGCACGCCAACTTTCCTCATCACCCGGCGACTGACTGCGCCCATGAACAAGGGTAAACCGCGTCGGCAATTGCTCAGACTGCGCAAAATAGGTCTGCGCACAGGCCGTAAGCGACCCCCCCGCAATCGGCGTGATCCCCTGATAGGGCTGCATATCTTCACCTTGATGGATCAGAATCGCGAAATAGCCCTTCCCAATCAACGAAAACGGCTCCTCGCCGCCCTCAATCCGCGTCTCATCAAAACTGGCATAGGCGCGAATTTGCGCCGGCTCGCCGTCATCCGTTGGCGCATAATAATCCGTCGCAATAATCCGCGCAGGGCCATCACCGCGCACCTGCAACGACAATTTCCAGCGCAGCTTGATCGATTGCCCAATCAACGCCGTCAGCAACGCCATCTCGGCCACAAGCGCCTCGATCTCGGGCGGGTAATCATGCTGGGCCAACACATTGTCCAACACACCATCCAAACGCGCCACACGGCCACGAATGTCACTTGCATCAAGCTGAAACGGCAGGACAGTATCGTCCCAGGCAATTTTGGTGCCAAGTGTCATGGGCTTTCCTTACACGGTTTGGGCGGGCATACCGCGAGGATATAGGCACGGCAAGGCACGGTCCAAGGGGACACAAACATGATTAAACGTTACGGCAACCCGCGTTTGCGCGACCAACGGTATAAATTACGCCCCGGCGCCTATGCAATCCTCCCCCGTGGACACGATCTGTTGCTAACGTTCCAAGGCGCCCCGTTCAACGAATTCCAATTGCCCGGCGGCGGCATTGATCCCGGCGAAACCCCGGTTCAGGCGCTTCACCGCGAAGTCATGGAAGAAACCGGATGGCGAATTGCAACACCCCGCAGGCTTGGCGCACACAGACGCTTTGTTTGGATGCCCGACTATGACATATATGCAGAAAAGCTGTGCCACATTTTTCTGGCATACCCCGTGCGTGCGCATGGAAAACCAACCGAAGAAGGACACGACGCCGTGTGGATGAACGCCAGCACCGCCATTCCCCAACTATCTAACGCTGGCGACCAAGCCTTCCTCGCACGCTACCACCAAAGCCAAACGGCGATTGGCGCATGAGCGGCCTCATCCTCCTTGGCGGTTGGCTCAGCCTGTTTTGGCTGGCAATCATTTGGTGGGTCACCGTCGACAAACCCGCCCATTGGGCCACAACCACCATGATCGCACTGGCCAGCCTCTTCGCCGTGGTCCTCAACAGTCCGGGCGTTTGGATTGCCCTTGGTGCCGGATACAGCGGCGACAGCTTCGCCACTTTGTCTTTCTTCGGCCAAGCCGGCGTGCTCTTCATCAGCACATGCGGCCTTGCGGGCATCTATGCAATTTGCGCCGCCAAAAGCGCCCGCATCCTGCGCGATCAGGTCTCGCGGCCCGCCCTCGTGGTGCTTGATGTGCTCCTAAGCATCTTTATCTTTGGCCTGATCTACGCCATCTCGCCTCAGATCTTTTACACCTTCTACCAATTCATCTTCTCCGACCTGCCCAACCAAAACGTTCTGCGCCTGCCCCTCGCACTCAGGCATTTCCGCGAGGCAATCGCTCTGGCCCCCGCAGGGTCGCTACACAACCACCTCGCGGGCATCGGCTGGCTTGGCCTCGTGCCCTTCACCTTGTGGTTTCACGCGCGCACCGCAATCGGCACTGGCCCTGCGGTCCTCATCTTGGTGATCGGCTGGTTCTGCCTACAAATCGCACATTTCGTCTAGTCAGACGAGGTCCCGGCCCTCAATCAGATGGCCATAAAGCGTGGTCAGCATGCTGGCACCCACCATCAGGGTAAACCACTGAACCGCAAGACCAACGACCAAACCAACAATCGTCCCCTCACCAAAAAGCGGCCCAAGCAGCGCGCCAACAATCAGGTTAAACGCCACAATAATCACACCCGCGCCAAAGATCGCACCGGCCAACGGCGCCGTTTCGGCCCACCCCTGCTTGAACGTCATCGCCGCGCCAATCGCCACACCCGGCAAAACAATCGCAAGACGCAGCCAAACAAAGCTCAGGACCGATCCCACCAAAAACATCACGACCAAAAAAGAAACCGAAAACTGCTCAGGCGACGCACTTGATCCGCCAAGAATGCCAATCAACGGAAACGCCAGCATCATGACCGGAATGGCCGCTATCATCAAAATCAAACCCAAAACGAACGAACGCCAAATATAGGTAAAGATCGGCAATCCATTCACCGCAGGCACGGCATTGGGATATTCCTCAAGCAAAATAAAACGATGCCAAACCACCGCCACCCAAGAAAAGGCAAACACCGAAACAAGCGCCGTAAACAGGGTGATAAATGCAACCTCTACCGCGTGCTCTTGGCTCCACGCCATCAACTCCGAGGGATCAACCGCCTCTATGTCAGCCACCGGAAACGTCGGCACCGGAAAAATCACACCAATGATCAACACCAAAGCAAATGGCACCACCGACGCCTTAAGCGCATCTGACATGTTGCTCATCACCATCGCAATCGCATGACGGATAAGGGTCCAACTCATAACAGTCCTCCAGCTAAATTTCCCCCGTTTGGTGACACCCTCCCCCACGCTGGTCAACCGCGGCCTGCTTGCCCCCTTTGGCGAAACGCTTTAACCGATGCGAAATCGTGCCGCCCTCAGGAGTACTCGCCCATGTCCGCCCCTAAAAAAGTTGTCCTCGCCTATTCCGGCGGCCTCGACACATCCATCATCCTGAAATGGCTGCAAACCGAATACGGCTGCGAAGTGGTGACATTCACCGCCGATCTGGGCCAAGGCGAAGAGCTTGAGCCCGCACGCGCCAAAGCCGAGCTGCTGGGTATTAAGCCTGAGAACATCCACATCGAAGACATCCGCGAAGAATTCGTGCGTGATTTCGTCTTCCCGATGTTCCGCGCCAATGCGCTCTACGAGGGTCTCTACCTGTTGGGCACATCCATCGCCCGCCCGCTGATCTCTAAACGTCTGGTCGAAATTGCCGCCGAAACCGGCGCCGATGCGGTCTCTCACGGCGCCACAGGCAAGGGCAACGATCAGGTCCGCTTCGAGCTTGCCGCATATGCGCTCAACCCCGATATCAAGGTCATCGCGCCGTGGCGTGAATGGGATCTGTCCTCGCGCACCAAGCTGCTCGAATTTGCCGAGGCCAACCAAATCCCAATCGCCAAAGACAAACGCGGCGAAGCCCCCTTCAGTGTGGATGCCAACCTTCTGCACACCTCCTCCGAGGGCAAAGTGCTCGAGGATCCAAAAGACGAAGCACCCGCATACGTCTACCAACGCACCGTCGCCCCCGAAGATGCTCCCGACACCCCCGAAATGATCGAAGTTACATTCGAGCGCGGCGACGCGGTGGCCATCAACGGCGAGGCCATGTCACCTGCCACGATCCTCACACGGCTCAACGAGTTGGGCGGCAAACACGGCATTGGCCGCCTCGATCTGGTGGAAAACCGCTTTGTCGGCATGAAATCCCGCGGCGTCTACGAAACCCCCGGCGGCACTGTCCTGCTCGAAGCCCATCGCGGAATTGAGCAAATCACCCTCGACAGCGGCGCAGGCCACCTCAAAGACAGCATCATGCCCCGCTATGCCGAACTGATCTACAACGGCTTTTGGTATTCCCCCGAGCGCGAGATGCTTCAGGCATTGATCGACAAATCCCAAGAACACGTCACCGGCACCGTGCGCCTCAAACTCTACAAAGGCTCGGCGCGCACCGTGGCCCGCTGGTCGGATCACTCGCTCTATTCCGAAGCACACGTGACGTTTGAAGAAGACGCAGGCGCATACGATCAAACCGACGCACAGGGCTTTATTCAGCTCAACGCATTGCGCCTAAAACTCCTCGCCGCACGGGATCGCCGCCTCAAGGGCTAGTGAATGCCGGCCGTCAGCCCGCGCATCAACCACCGCTGAAGCAGCAACACCACAATCCCCGGCGGCACCAGCGCCAGCAACGCCAACGCCATGCCCGTCTGGCCGCGAAAACTCGCGTTCGCCATGCCGCGCACCAACGTATCATGCTCTTGGCTGGTCGTGGCGATCATGATCGGCCAAACATACTGGTTCCACCCCAGCACAAACAAAATCGCAAACAGCGCCGCAATCATCGGCACAGACAGCGGCACAATCATATCAAAGAAAATCCGCATCGGCCCCGCCCCATCAATCCGCGCGGCCTCGATCACCTCAATCGGGATAGTCAGCATATACTGCCGAAACACCAACAGCCCCAAACCACTGGCAGCCACCGGCAGGATCATCCCCGCATAAGAATTCAACAGCCCAATATTGCTGGCCACGATAAACGTCGGCAAAATCCGCGATTCAATCGGGAAAAACATGCTCAGCAAAATCACCCCATACATAAACCCCGCATAAGGCACCCGAAAAAACACCAACGCATAGGCCGCAAACAACGACATGATCCCCTTGATAAACGCAAGCCCTATAGCAAGCACCAACGAGTTGAGCATCATCGTCGCCCCCGACGGCCCCGCGCGGCTCACCCCATCTGTCCAAAGCCGCGAAAACACTCCCCACAATACCGCGGGCTCAACCCCCGCCACCAATTGCCAAACCAAAACACCCAAAGGCCCGATCATCACCACCGCACCAACCCCAAGGATCAGATGATCAATGATCGCCCCACGACGCATCCCTAACCCGGCCTCTTAAGTTTATGCACAGCCATCGCATCATACGCAGGCATCGCCTGTTCCAACAATTCCGCCCGCGCGCCAACAAGCTTGGGCAAATCACCCTCCGCCCCCGCAAACCCCGTGCTGCGGTGGATCGCCCCATACCAATGCGCGGCCCAAACCCCATCATCCCGGTGCCCACCCGCAGGCCAATTCAACATCGCAGGATCAAACGCCAAATCAATCGCATCGCACAAACACCCCAGCATCGCCTCAGGGTCCGCCCGAATATCCGAACTCTCAATCACCACACCGCCAATCTGACGGTACAGGTCCAATTGCTGTGCAAACCCCACATCCTCCAAACTCATCTCATCACGTTTGGCGCCATAACTGGCAATCACACGCGCCGGATGCCGGATCAGATGCACATTCACACAATCTCGCGCCCAATGGATCGGCATACCGCCCACCATATGATGCGGCATATGCTTCATATAAAAATGCGGCTTCCCCTCAGGGATCGCGCCCAAACACCGCGCGGCCACCCTGCCCGGATCGCTCTCATGGGCGGCAATAATCTCGGGCGCCATCGGATGTGGCGCACCTGTCTGCGCCAGATACGGCGCATAAAACGGCTCGTCCCAAACGGCAAAATCATCCCGCGCTGCAAAACTATACATCATCGCCGTCGACAGGTTGCGTGGCCCAGACCACATGGCGATACGCATGTAATATTCCCAGATTACGGCCACACATCGCACCAATACAGATGTGCCTTCCTACCGAATGTTACGTTAAATTCCCCATATTTCCAGCGATTGTTTCAATTTCGGGGCAAATCCCCGCCACAAGGTAAACGCGCCGTGACCTCACGCGCCAGTGAATTGAGACAACGCCCCATTCCACGCAAACTCAATGCATCAAAGGAGAGACCACCATGACCCGAACTTTTGGCAAAACTAACATCAGCGAACCCATCAAAGTCACCACGCTTTGCGTCGCAATCGCCTTGGGTTTGTTCCTCAACACCGCGCCAATGATGCCCGAACACACGCAGCAAATGGCAATGGGTTCCATGTCGGAAATGACTCACATCAACTAACCTACGTTGAAAAATTCGCGGCGGCGCAACATCCGCGCCGACGCAGCAGTAACGGCCACTTGGGTCGCCTAGCCGCCCTAGCCCGCCACGCCTCAACAAAATCCTGCGCGCGTCTCGCCTGACGCAAACATGCGATGGTTTCGGGCTTTTACTGCATTGCCCGCCCCGGTACTGTGTCCCTGCGACGGCCGGGGGGTATCGATGAGCGACGCAAAAACCACGCCAATGATGGCGCAATACCTTGAGATCAAATCCCAATACCCCGACGCCCTCTTGTTTTACAGGATGGGCGATTTCTACGAGATGTTCTTTGATGATGCCGTCGCGGCCTCCGCGGCGCTCGACATCGCCCTGACCAAACGCGGCAAACATGACGACCAAGATATTCCGATGTGCGGCGTGCCGCATCATGCCGCCGAAGGGTATTTTCTAACGCTTATCCGCAAAGGGTTCCGTGTCGCCGTCTGCGAACAACTCGAAAGCCCCGCCGAAGCGAAAAAACGGGGGTACAAAGCGGTTGTCAAACGCGACGTTGTCCGCCTCGTGACCCCCGGCACACTCACCGAAGACAGCCTCTTGGATGCCCGCCGCCACAACTACCTCGCGGCCTTCGCCGAGGTGCGCGGCGAGGGCGCATTGGCATGGGTCGATATCTCAACGGGCGCATTTTCGGTGATGGCGTGCACACGGATGGGCTTGGGCCCCGAACTGGCCCGGCTTGCGGCCCGCGAATTGCTCACCTCCGAGGCCCTCGAAGACGAATTGGCCTTATTAGTGTCTGATTTGGGCGCGGCCCTTACGCCCCTTGGGCGCAGCGCCTTTGACTCTACCGCCGGAGAAAAACGCCTTTGCACGTTGTTCGGTGTCGCCTCCCTCGATGCTTTTGGCACATTCTCGCGCACAGAAGTGTCCGCCATGGCGGGCTTGGCCGAATATCTCGACATCACCCAAAAAGGCAACATGCCGCTCTTGCAAAAACCCGTGCAAGAGGGCGCGCATCCCGCCATGCAAATTGATGCCGCCACACGCAGATCGCTTGAACTCACTCAGGCCAATGCCGGCGGGCGCGCGGGCTCTCTCTTGGCCGCCATCGACCGCACCATCACCGCCGCTGGCGCACGCCTTTTAGAGCGCCGCCTCTCCAGCCCCTCGTGCCGCGCCGCCGACATTATCGCCCGGCAAGACG
The DNA here is from genome assembly GCA_023300365.1 of Flavimaricola sp. Classification (GTDB taxonomy): domain Bacteria; phylum Pseudomonadota; class Alphaproteobacteria; order Rhodobacterales; family Rhodobacteraceae; genus JALZWD01. The sequence goes on from JALZWD010000361.1 coordinate 10,342, forward strand.
CCGTGGCCTTCATGTGCGATAAACGCGCTTTTGCCGATGATATGCGTACGTCCCTACGCGGCGCCGCCGACCTTGACCGCGCCCTCTCTCG